>NZ_JBIAPU010000011.1:0-280808 GCF_042888465.1 Streptomyces sp. NPDC002888
CTCCCCCCGGGCGAGCCACCCGGGCCGGCCCGCGATCACGGTCTCCCGCCGGGCCAGGTAGCCCCCCCCCCCCCCCCCGCCGGCGGGCCGCCCCCCCCCGCCCCCCCCCCCCCCCACGCCTGTTTCACTCACGGGCATGACCACTTACGGGGGACGGCGCAGTCAGGCCGAGCGGGACGCGATCACCGTCGAGATCGGTTACGCGCTGTTCAGCGCGGCCTTCGCGGCGGCCGTCGTCTTCGGTGCCGTCGCGGGTCCGGCGCTCCTCCTCGACCTGCCGGACACCCCGTCCCGCCTGCTGCTGCGCACCGGGACGGTGCTGGCGCCCGTCCTCTTCGCGGCCCGCGTCGTCAGCGTCCTGCTCCGCTTCCGGCGGGCGGCTCAGCCCAGCCAGCCCGGCCGGACCAGCCCCGACTCGTAGGCCAGGACGACCAGTTGGGCCCGGTCGCGGGCTCCGAGCTTGACCATCGTGCGGCTGACGTGGGTCTTCGCGGTGAGCGGGCTGACGACCAGGCGGCGGGCGATCTCCTCGTTGGACAGGCCGATCCCGACCAGTGCCATGACCTCCCGCTCCCGCTCGGTGAGCCGACCGAGGGCGTCGGCGGTCGCGGGCTCCTTGGAACGGGCGGCGAACTCGGCGATCAGCCGACGCGTCACACCCGGCGAGAGCAGCGCGTCACCGGCGACCACCGCCCTTACCGCGCGCAGGAGTTCGTCCGGTTCGGTGTCCTTCACCAGGAAGCCGGAGGCTCCCGAACGCAGGGCCTCGAAGACGTACTCGTCGAGTTCGAAGGTGGTCAGCATGACCACCCTGACCTGGGTGAGCGTCTCGTCCTCGGTGATGCTGCGGGTCGCGGCCAGGCCGTCGAGGAGCGGCATGCGGATGTCCATCAGCACGACGTCGGGGCGCAGTTCGCGCACCGCGCGCACGGCCTCGTCGCCGTCGGCGGCCTCCCCGGCCACCTCGATGTCGGGCTGCGCGTCGAGCAGCGCCCTGAACCCGGCCCGCACCAGTGACTGGTCGTCGGCGAGCAGTACGCGGATCACCGGTCCTCCTTGACCCTCGACGGCAGGACGGCGAGGACCCTGAAGCCCCCGTCGGGGCGCGGCCCCGCCTCGATCGTGCCACCGAGCGCGGCGGCCCGCTCCCGCATTCCGGCCAGCCCGTTCTCGCTGCCGCCCGCGTCGGCACCGGTCGCGGGCCCGTCGTCGTCGACGCGCAGCCGCAGCGCGCCGCCCGTGTGATCGAGCCGTACGCGCGCGTGCCGTGAGCCGGAGTGCCGTACGACGTTGGTGAGCGCCTCCTGCACGATGCGGAAGGCGGCGAGGTCCGTGCCGGGCGGCAGGCGGGGCGGTTCGCCGTCCACCTCGACCGTGAGACCCGCGCGGGCCGCCTGTTCCACCAGTTCCGGCAGCCGGTCGAGGCCGGGCGCCGGGGCGCGGGGGGCGTCGCCGGGCGTGCGCAGGGTGTCGAGCACCTGGCGTACGTCGCCGAGCGCCTCCTTGCTGGCGGACTTGATGGTGGTGAGCGCCGTGCGTGCCTGCTCCGGGTCGGAGTCGAGGAGGGCGAGCCCGACGCCCGCCTGGACGTTGATGACGGAGAGGCTGTGCGCGAGGACGTCGTGCAGTTCGCGTGCGATGCGCAGCCGCTCCTCGTCGGCGCGCCGCCGGGCCGCCTGTGCGCGCTCGGCCCGCTCACGGGCCCACTGTTCGCGCCTCGTGCGGGCCAGTTCCGACACCGCCACGATCGCCACGACCCAGGTGGCGATCACCAGTTCCTGCCCCCAGGAGGCGCCCGCGTCGCGGGAGGGCGGCAGCCACCGGTAGAGCCAGTGGGCCACCAGGACGTGGCCGGCCCAGAGCATCCCCAGGGCGATCCAGGCGGCCCTGCGGTGCCCGGCCACCACGGCGCTGAAGCAGGCCAGCGCGACGGTGAGGAAGACGGGTCCGTACGCGTAGCCGGCGCCCAGGTAGACCATGGCGGCCGCCGCCGTGCCGAACACGACGGGCACCGGGTACCGCTGCCGCCACAGCAGCAGCGCCGAGGCCACGAGCAGCAGCACGCGCGCGAAGACGTCGAGCGGAGCCCGCTCCCCCTCCTGCATGTGGGCCGCGAAGTTCGAGCCGACCAGCACGAGGGCGGTGACCAGCAGGGTGGAGCGCCACGGCCACCGGACGCCGGGCTCCTCGTCGTCCCAGCGGCCGCGCCACGGCGACCCGTACCGCCGCCAGGAGGGCGGACCATCGCCGCGTACGCGCTGCTCGTCCATGTCCGCCACGCTAGACGCCGCACCCGGCCGCGGACGTCAGCCGGGCGAGGTGATCACACGTACTCCCGGGGAAGTACATCCCCGGGCGGGCTTCTCAGCGCAGCCCCACTCCCCGCGCGAGTCCCTCCGCCGCATGCCGGAAGAACACCTCCCGCTCCTCCACCAGCCGGTCGAACTGGCCGAACAGTTCGAAGCCGACCAGCCCGTACAGCTGGGCCCAGGCCGCGACAAGGGCCGCGGTCACCGCGGGCGGCAGGTCGGTGGCGAGGACGGCTTCGATCCGCTCGGCCTCGGGACGCAGCTCGTCCGGCAGCGGCGGCTCGGCCATGCCGGGCTCCCGGTGCGCGTCGCGCAGGATGTCGATCAGCACGCGACCGACGCGGGCCGCGGCCGCGACCGTGGTCTCGGGGGCGGAGTAGCCGGGCACCGGCGAGCCGTAGATCAGCGCGTACTCGTGCGGATGCGCGAGCGCCCATTCCCGTACCGCCTCGCAGACCGCCGTCCAGCGACGCACGGGGCCGGCGTCCGCGACCGCGCGGTGTGCCTCCTCCGCGCGCTCGCCGAGGGAGTCGTAGGCGTCCATGATGAGAGCGGTGAGCAGGTCGTCACGGCTGGGGAAGTACCGGTACAGCGCGGAGGAGACCATGCCCAGCTCCCGGGCCACGGCCCGCAGCGACAGCTTGGCCGCGCCGTCGGCGGCGAGCTGCCTTCGCGCCTCGTCCTTGATGGCGGCGGTGACTTCGATCCTTGCCCGGGCGCGTGCGCCCTGTGCGGTTCTGCTCGTCGTCATGCAGGGAGTGTTCCATGAATCCGGAGCGGTGCACACACAAGAGAGCACTGCTCTTGCATTGGAGCGCTGTTCTCGTGCAGACTCCTCTCAAGCGAGAGCACCGCTCTCCGAAACTCTCTGGGGGTCACCATGCAGACATCGCCGTACTACCTCAAGGGCAGCCCGCTGACCGTCCGCCTCAACGGCGTCGTCGGCTGGCTCGCCCGGCACGGCTTCAGCCTCCTGGGCACGGCGGAGATGTCCGTGCGGGGGCGCAAGAGCGGCAGGATGCAGCGCATCCCGGTCAACCCGCACACGTTCGAGGGCACGCAGTACCTGGTCTCGGCCCGCGGCCACTCCCAGTGGGTGCGCAACATGCGTGCCGCCGGCGGCGGGGAGCTGCGCGTGGGCCGCAGGGCCCGCACGTTCACCGCGGTGGAGCTCCCCGACGAGGAGAAGCTCCCGATCCTGCGTGCCTACCTGAAGAAGTGGGGCTGGGAGGTCAACCAGTACTTCAAGGGGGTCACCGCCAAGTCCTCCGACGAGGAGATCGTCGCGGCCGCCGGTGACCACCCGGTCTTCCGGATCACGGTCACTCAGTGACCTCGCCGGCCGCGGGCTCCGCCGACCGACGGTCCATCGCGGTCAGGGCGCGCTGGGCGAGCGGGTGGGAGCGGACGAGCTCGCCCAGTGACGTCGAGCCGCGGGTGATGTCGGTGAAGGCCCTCCAGGCGGGCCTGAAGCTCGTCAGCGCCGCGTGGAACAGCCCGGGGCGGCGCTCGAAGGCCATCAGCAGTGCCTTGCCGACGCTCATCTCCACGCCGAGCCCTGCCTTGATCGCGAACGCGTAGTTGAGGGCCTGGCGCCGGGCGTCCACCGCGTCGTGCGCCTCCGCGATCCGTACCGCCCACTCCCCCGCGAGCCGGCCGGAGCGCAGCGCGAACGAGATGCCCTCGCGGGTCCACGGTTCGAGGAGCCCCGCCGCGTCTCCGCAGACGAGGACCCGCCCGCGCGACAGCGGGGAGTCGTCGGCCCGGCAGCGGGTCAGATGTCCGGAGGAGATGCTCGGCTCGAAGCCGGCGAGGCCGAGCCGCCCGATGAACTCCTCCAAGTACCGCTTCGTCGCGGCGCCTTCACCGCGCGCGGAGATCACCCCGACCGTCAGCGTGTCCCCCTTGGGGAACACCCAGCCGTAACTGCCGGGCATCGGCCCCCAGTCGATGAGCACCCGCCCCTTCCAGTCCTCGGCGACGGTCTCCGGCACCGGGATCTCCGCCTCCAGGCCGAGATCCACCTGGTCGAGCTTGACCCCGACGTGGGCTCCTATCCGGCTGGCGCTGCCGTCGGCGCCGACGACCGCGTGGGCCAGCAGCGTCTCGCCGCCCTGGAGGACGACGGCGACCGTGCGCCGGTCCGGCACCGCCGAGCCGTGCTGCTCGACGCGCTGCACGGTGACGCCCGTACGCAGCTCGGCGCCCGCCTTCTGCGCGTGCTCCACCAGCTGCTGGTCGAACTCGGGGCGGTTGATCAGCCCGAACAGCATCTGCTTGGAGCGGCGGGTGCGGGTGAAGCGCCCGTTGTTCGAGAACGTGACCGCGTGCACGCGGTCACGGAAGGGGAGCTCGAAGCCGGGCGGCAGCGCGTCGCGCGAGGGGCCGATGATGCCGCCGCCGCACGTCTTGTAGCGGGGCAGCTCCGCCTTCTCCAGCAACAGCACGCGCCGTCCCGCGACCGCGGCCGCGTAGGCGGCCGAGGCCCCCGCGGGTCCCGCGCCCACCACGACGACGTCCCACACCCGCCGCACGTCGTCCGCCGAAGAGTTCTCGCTGCTCACGATGGTCTACTGCTCCGATCAAGCCGCTGCCGCACCTGTCATCCGCATCCTACGGCGGAGATCGCCACAGCCCGCTGTGGGAGGATCGCCGCCGTATGCGCCGCACACCAGCTCGGGCGTACGCTCGCACGGTCACCCGTACACGCGGGTGCCCACCCGTACAACGTCGCACCCACGAGGAGCGTGCCCATGTCGTCGAATCCGGTCGCCGAGACCGTCGCCTCGCTGATGCCCAGGGCGAAGGCGGAGCTCACCGAGCTGGTGGCCTTCAAGTCGGTGGCGGACTTCGACCAGTTCCCGAAGAGCGAGAGCGACGCCGCCGCTGGGTGGGTCGCCGACGCGCTGCGCGCGGAGGGCTTCGAGGACGTCGCCCTGCTCGACACCCCGGACGGCACGCAGTCGGTGTACGGGTACCTCCCCGGACCGGCCGACGCGAAAACGATTCTCCTCTACGCCCACTACGACGTGCAGCCGCCGCTCGACGAGGCCGCCTGGACCACCCCGCCCTTCGAGCTCACCGAGCGCGACGGCCGCTGGTACGGGCGCGGCGCCGCCGACTGCAAGGGCGGCGTCATCATGCACCTGCTCGCCCTGCGCGCACTGAAGGCCAACGGCGGCGTGCCGGTGCACGTGAAGGTGATCGCCGAGGGCTCGGAGGAGCAGGGCACCGGCGGCCTCGAACGGTACGCGGAGGAGCACCCGGAGCTCCTGGAGGCCGACACCATCGTCATCGGCGACGCGGGCAACTTCCGCGTCGGTCTGCCCACGGTCACCTCCACGCTGCGCGGCATGACCCTGGTCCGCGTGCAGATCGACACCCTCGAAGGCAACCTGCACTCCGGCCAGTTCGGCGGCGCCGCCCCCGACGCGCTGGGCGCGCTGATCCGCGTCCTGGACTCGCTGCGCGCCGAGGACGGCTCGACGACCGTCGACGGGCTCACCGGCAGCTCCGCGTGGGAGGGGCTGCAGTACGACGACGAGCAGTTCCGCAAGGACGCCAAGGTGCTGGACGGCGTCGGCCTGATCGGCTCCGGCACGGTCGCCGACCGCATCTGGGCGCGCCCGGCGGTGACCGTCCTCGGCATCGACTGCCCGCCGGTCGTCGGGGCCACCCCGTCGGTGCAGGCCGGCGCCCGCGCGCTGGTGAGCCTCAGGGTGCCGCCGGGTGTCGACGCCGTCGAGGCCACCAAGCTGCTCCAGGCGCACCTGGAGGCGCACACGCCGTGGGGCGCCCGGGTGCGCACCGAGCAGATCGGCCAGGGCCAGGCCTTCCGCGCCGACACCACCAGCCCCGCGTACGCGGCGATGGCGGAGGCGATGGCGGTGGCCTACCCGGGCCAGGAGATGCAGTACGCCGGTCAGGGCGGCTCCATCCCGCTGTGCAACACCCTCGCGGCCCTCTACCCGCGCGCGGAGATCCTCCTCATCGGCCTGAGCGAGCCGGAGGCCCAGATCCACGCCGTCAACGAGAGTGTGTCGCCGGAGGAACTGGAGCGTCTCTCGGTGGCCGAGGCCCTGTTCCTGCGCAACTTCGCGGCGAGCTGACCGCTCTGCCCTCAGCAGAGGCCCTCGCCCGCCGGGCGGGGGCTTCTCTACGGTCCTTCCATGGACGTCCTCGAGCTCCTTCCCCGCCTGCGTCTCCTGCGCTTCCCGGTCGGCCAGGCCTATCTCTGGCGCGACGCGGACGAGTTGACGCTGATCGACGCCGGCCCGGCGGGCTCGGGCGCGGGGGTCACCGAGGCGATCAGAGCCCTCGGGCATCCTCCGCAGGCCGTACGGCGGATCGTGCTGACCCACTTCCACGACGATCACGTGGGCGGGGCACAGGAGTTGGCCGCGGCGACCGGTGCCGAGGTGCTGGCCCATCGTCTGGACGCGCCCGTGGTTCGCGGTGAAGTCCCCGGTCCACCACCGGTGTTCGAGGACTGGGAGATCCCGCTGCACGCCGAGGCGGCGAAACACCTGCCCCCGGGCGACTTCGCCCGCCCGAAGACGGTGACCGAGCTGTCCGACGGCGACGTACTCGACTTCGGCGACGGCGCCCACGTCGTCCACGTGCCCGGCCACACGCACGGCAGCATCGCCCTGCACCTTCCCCGGCACGGCGTGCTGTTCACGGGCGACGCGGTGGCCGCGTCCCCGGTCGACGGCAGCGTGCTGCTCGGTGTGTTCAACCTCGACCGGACGGGGGCAATCGCCTCGTTCCACCGGTTGGCGGCGCTGGACACGGACGTGGCGTGTTTCGGCCACGGCGATCCGGTGCTCGGCCGGGCGGCGGCCACGCTGCGGGAAACCTCGGACAGATACGAGGCCGCGCGCTGAGGATGAGGGCATGATCCCTGCCGAACGCCTCGCCTCCCACCACGCCCTCGCCACCTCCCTCGCCCTGCTCAGTGACACCGAACTGGCCGATCTCCTCGCCACGGGCGTGCCCGTCGGCACCGGCATCGGCGGACGGGTCCTGCACGTGGAGGTGGACGGCAGGCGGGTCTTCGTCAAACGGGTGCGGCTGACGGACACCGAGCTGCACCCGGACAACGTGCGGTCCACGGCGAACCTCTTCGGCATGCCGGCCTTCTGCCACTACGGCGTCGGCAGCCCCGGCCTCGGCGCCTGGCGGGAACTCGCCGTGCACACGATGACGACCCACTGGGTCCTGGCCGGCGACTTCGCCGGGTTCCCGCTGACACACCACTGGCGGGTCCTGCCCGACGAGCCCCAGCCGTTGCCGGACGAACTCGCCGACGTGGACCGGGCCGTCGCCTACTGGGGCGGTGGCCCGGGGACGCGCGAGCGCATCGAGGGCAGGCGCACGGCCACGGCGAGCCTGACGCTGTTCCTGGAGTACATCCCGTACACGCTCCACGACTGGCTCGACGCACGCATCCGCACGGACGACGCCGACGCCGCCTGCGCACTGGTGGAGTCGGGCCTCGCGGAAGCCACCGACTTCCTCCGCGCGCACGGGCTGCTGCACTTCGACGCCCACTTCCAAAACATCCTCACCGACGGCCGGCGGCTCTACCTCGCGGACTACGGCCTCGCACTGTCCTCCCGCTTCCGCCTCACCCCGGCGGAACGCGACTTCCTCGACCGCCACCGCGACTACGACCGCGCCTACTCGACCTCCTTCTTCGTGACCTGGCTCGTCGTCGCCCTCCACGGCTACGACCGCGACACCCGCGAGGCCTACATCCGCGCGTGCGCCTACGGCGCATCGCCCGAGGGGATCCCGGCAGCGGCCGCCGACATCATCGCCCGGCACGCACCGCTCGCCACCGTGATGAACGACTTCCTGCGGCGGTTCGAGGAGAAGAGCAGGCAGACCCCCTTTCCGTACGACGAACTGCGGGCGATCTACGACAGCTCCACGGTCTCCGGGTAGTGGCAGGCCACCGGGTTGCCGCCGCCCCGGTCGGTCAGCTCGGGCTCCTGCTCCACACAGGCCACGCGTTCACTCTCGCCGAGGGCCCGCGCGAACTTGGGGCAGCGGGTGCGGAACCGGCAGCCGGAGGGCGGATCGATCGGCGAGGGCACGTCCCCGCTCAGTCGGATGCGTTCACGCCGCTCGGCGGCGTCCGGGTCGGCCTCGGGGACGGCGGACAGCAACGCGCGCGTGTAGGGGTGCCGGGGACGGGCGTAGAGGGTCTCCCGGTCGGCGACCTCGACGACCTTGCCGAGGTACATCACCGCGACGCGTTCGGAGAAGTGCCGCACGACGGCGAGGTCGTGGGCGATGAAGACGAACGCGATGCCGAACTCCCGTTGCAGGTCCTGGAGCAGGTTGACGACCTGGGCCTGGATGGAGACGTCCAGCGCCGACACCGGTTCGTCGGCCACGATGAGCTTCGGGCGCAGGGCGAGGGCGCGGGCGATGCCGATGCGCTGGCGCTGGCCGCCGGAGAACTCGTTCGGGTAGCGGTTGTAGTGCTCGGGGTTGAGGCCCACCGTCTCCAGGAGTTCCTGCGCGCGCTTCTTGAGGCCCTGCGGCGGTTCGATGCCGTTGAGCCGCATCGGCGTCTCGATGATCGTGCCGACCGTGTGCCGGGGGTTCAGCGAGGAGTACGGGTCCTGGAAGATCATCTGGAGGTTCTTGCGCGCCTGTCGCAGCTTCGTCGGCGGCTTGTGGGTGATGTCCTCGCCGTCGAACACGATGGAGCCGGCCGTGGGTTCGAGGAGGCGAGTGATGAGCCGGCCCGTGGTCGACTTGCCGCAGCCGGACTCGCCGACCAGGCCGAGCGACTCCCCGGCACCGACCGAGAAGTCGATGCCGTCGACGGCGCGCACGGCCCCGATCTGCCGCCGGAAGACGATGCCGGTCCGCAGGGGGAAGTGCTTCGTCAGGCCCGTGACCTCGAGGAGCTTCCCGCCCGGGGCGGCGGCGGCCTGCGGTTCGCGGATGGGCTGGGTGGTGCTCACGGCGTGCTCCTGTGGTCGTGCGTGTCGGCGCCCCGGATCTCCTGCTTGGCCCGTGCGGTGAGATGGCAGGCGGCGATATGCGCGGCCGTGCCGGCAACCGGCCGCAGTTCGGGCCGCTCGACCGTGCAACTCCCCTCCGACACCCAGCCCTTGTAGGCGCACCGGGGGTGGAAGGCGCAGCCGGACGGAAGGTTGATCAGGCTCGGCGGGGAGCCCGGGATCGGGTTGAGCCGGCGGCCCACGTCGTCGGCGATGTCCGGCATCGACTGCAACAGGCCCCAGGTGTAGGGGTGTTCGGGCTGCTTGAGGACGTCGCGGACGGTGCCGTACTCGATGCGGCGGCCGCCGTACATCACCAGGATGTGGTCGGCGACGTCGGCGACCACACCGAGGTCGTGGGTGATGATGATCACCGCGGAGCCGAACTCCTCCTGGAGGTCGCGGATGAGGTCGAGGATCTGCGCCTGCACGGTGACGTCGAGGGCGGTCGTCGGCTCGTCGGCGATGAGCAGGGCGGGGTCGCAGACCAGGGACATGGCGATCATGGCGCGCTGCCGCATGCCGCCGGAGAACTGGTGCGGGTAGTCCTTCGCCCGCCGCTCGGGCTGCGGGATGCCGACCCGCTTCAGCATCTCCACGGCACGCTCCATGGCCTCCTTCTTGGAGACCCTGTGGTGCACCCGGTAGGCCTCGGCGATCTGGGAGCCGACGGTGAAGAAGGGGTGCAGCGCCGAGAGCGGGTCCTGGAAGATCATGGAGACGGTGGTGCCGCGCAGCGCGCGCATCTCGTGCTCGGGCAGGGCGACGAGCTCCCGGCCCTCCAGCCATATCTCGCCGGACACCTGGGCGCGCGTGCCCTTGTGCAGCCCGAGGAGGGCCAGCGAGGTCACCGACTTGCCGGAGCCGGACTCGCCGACGATGCCGAGGGTGCGGCCCTTCTCCAGGGTGAAGGAGACCCCGTCGACGGACTTCACGAGGCCGTCCTCGGTCGGGAAGCTCACCCGCAGGTCCCGTACGTCGAGGAAGGAGCCGGTCGCGGGCAGGACGTCCGCGGGCTGCGCGGAGAGGGGCAGGGTCACTGGTCTTTCCTTCACGCGAGGCGTACGCGGGGGTCGACGAGGCCGTAGACGAGGTCGACGACGACGTTGGCGAGGACGACGAACGTGGCGGCGAAGAGGGTGGTGCCGAGGATGACGGGCAGGTCGGAGTTCTGGACCGAGTCCACGGCGAGCTTGCCGATGCCGTTGATGCCGAACACGGACTCGGTGATGACGGCGGAGCCGCCGATGAGCGAGCCGACGTCCATGCCGAAGATGGTGATGATCGGGGTGATCGCGGCCCGCAGCCCGTGCTTGAGGACGATCCTGGCGGTCGGCAGCCCCTTGGCCCGCGCGGTGCGCATGTAGTCCTCGGCGAAGACCTCCAGCATGGAGGAGCGCGTGAGCCGGGTGTACAGCGCGAGGTAGACGAAGACCAGGGTCGCCCAGGGCAGGATGAGGCCCTGGAGCCAGCCGGCCGGGTCCTCGGTGAAGGGGGTGTAGCCGGCGGCGGGCAGCAACTGCCACTTGTCGACGAACAGGAAGAGCAGCAGCAGTCCGACGAAGTAGATCTGCACGGAGACGCCGACCAGCGCGAGTCCGACCGCGGCCTTGTCGGCTGCCTTGCCCCTGCGCACGGCGGCCACCGTGCCGAGGCCGACGCCCAGGACGAGGAAGACCACCGCGGCGCCGAGGCCGAGGGACAGGTCGGCGGGGAAGTCGTCGAGGAGCGTGGTGAGGACGGGGGTGTCGGTCTGGAAGGACACCCCGAGGCATGGCGCGGAGCAGTGGATGGCCACGCTCTGGTCGCCGAAGTCACGGCCGACGAAGAGGCCCTTGAAGAACTCCCAGAACTGCTTCATGAAGCTCTGGTCGAGGCCCAGCGAGTGCCTGATCTCCGTGAGCCGGGAGGGTGAGCAGGTCTTTCCGCAGGCCAGCAGGGCGGGGTCGGACGGCAGCGCGTAGAAGATGAAGAAGGTGATCATGGTGATCACCAGCAGGATCACGGCCGCCGCCAGCAGGCGTCGGATGAGGTAACGGAGCATGGCGTCCTGGGACCTGACGTGAGTGGGGTGCTGGGGTGCCCCCGCCGGCGGGCGTCCCGCCGGCGGGGTGTCGGACGGGGTGCGTCAGTGCTTGACGTAGACGTGCACCAGGCTCGGCTCGGCGAGGATCGGGTCGGGGATGACGCCGCCGACCTTGGAACCGGAGAGCTCGCTGAAGTTCATGTACATCAGCGGGATCACGGCCGCGTCCTTCATGATCTGCTCGTCCAGGGCGCCGTAGGCGGTGTCGCGCTGCTTGATGTCGGTCATCTTGGAGATCTTGTCGATCTGCGCGTTCACGGCCGGGTCGTTCAGGTACGACAGGTCCTGGTTGGACTGCGGCAGCTTCTTGATCTGCCGTCCGTCGAACAGGACGGGCAGCACGGTGGAGGCGTTGGGCCAGTCCGCGATCCAGTCGCCCCAGACCATGTCGTACTGGTTCTTCACGTTGTCGATGGTGCTGAAGTAGTTGGCCGCGTCGATCGGGGTGATGTTCACCGTGACGCCGATCTTGCCGAGGGAGGTCTTCACCGCGTCGGCGAAGTGCTCCTCGGTGGTGGTGTTCTCCACCGCGAGCGACATGGTGGGCTTCGGGCTGCCGGCCGCCTTCATCAGCGCCTTGGCCTTGGTGAGGTCACCGGCCGGGGCGGTGCTGTACAGGTTGAACTTCTGGTAGCCGCCGATGCCGGGGCTCAGCATGGTGCTCGCGTAGTCGCCGTACGCCGAACCGCCGAAGGCGCCCCGCACCGTGGTCTTGTCGATGGCGTCCTCGATCGCCTGGCGGACCTTGATGTCCTTGACGCGGGTCGTGTTGATCGCCAGGTAGTTGATGCCGGGTGCGGGGATCTTGTAGTAACGCGACTTCAGCGACGGGTTGTTGGCGATGGTCGTCAGGTCGGAGCCGGCGATCGGGTCCTGCATGATCGAGGTCTGGGCGACCCCGGCGTCGGACTTGATCTGCTGGTCGATCGCGGCCTGCTCCTGGCCGAGCTTGACGTCGATCTCGTCGACGTTCTGCTCGCGTATCGGGTCGTTCGACTGGCTCCAGTGCGTGTTCTTGACGAGCACGAGCTCCTTGTTCTTGGTGTACGACTTGATCATGTACGGGCCGTCCGACCAGACGTGCGTGTCGTACGTCGCCCCGGTGTCGTGGGCCTTGGGCACCGCCGACCAACCGGGCATGGCGGTGGTCTCGTTGAAGTCGGCGACCGGCTGGTTCAGGTGGAAGGCGATGGTGTACTGGTCCGGCGTCTCGATGGAGGCGAGGTCCTTGCCCTTGTACGGCCCCTTGTAGTCGGCGCCGCCCACGAGCCACTGACTCGCGTACGGCGGGCCGCCGTTGATGTCGGGCGAGAAGGTCCGCTCGACGCCGTACTTGACGTCCTGCGCGGTGACCTCACTGCCGTCCTGCCACTTGACGCCGTGGCGCAGATGGAAGGTCCACACCGTGTCCCCGCTGCTGGGTGTTCCCGTGTCGGTGGCCAGGTCCCCGACCAGCTTCGGCGTGGAGCCCGACTCGTTCCAGCCGGTGAGGGTGCGCACGAACTCCTCGTCCATGCTCGACCCCTGCGTCGTGTAGACGCGCTGCGGGTCGAGGTGGTCGTAGTCGGCGTTGTTGAGGATGGTCAGGGTGCCGCCCTTGGTCGGGGAACCACTGGAGCTGCCGCTCGCGGAACCTCCGCAGGCGGTGGCCCCCAGGGCGATCGCCGCGGCGGACGCCGTGAGCGCGATCGTGCGCGTTCTGCGCGTTCTGCGCGTCATGAGGAAACACTCCGTTCTTGTGCGGGGCCGGCCTCGGGGTACCGAGGGGCCCGGACTCGGGGGCAGCGCGTCAGCCGCGACGGGCGTGCGGGTCGAGGGCGTCCCGCACGCCGTCCCCGAGGAGGTTGAGGGCCAGGACGAGGACGAGGAGCAGGACGCCGGGGACGAACAGGTACGCGGGGTCCTGGAGGAAGAACTGGGAGGCGTCCGACAGCAGGGAGCCCCAGTCCGGGTTGGGCGGGATGACGCCGACGCCCAGGTACGACAGGGCCGCCTCGGTGGTGATGTTCTGCGGGACGGCGAGGGCGAAGGAGATCAGGATCGGCGCCCACAGGTTGGGCAGCAGCTGCCGGAAGAGGATGTGGCGCCGGCCCGCGCTCATGAGCCGGGCGGCGTCGACGAACTCCCGCTCGCGCAGGGACAGCACCTGTCCGCGCACCAGGCGGGCGGTGTAGGCCCAGGCGAAGATCGCGATGTTGACGACGAGGACCAGCAGCCGGAGGTTCTCGTCGGTGCCGCCGTGGCTGTTGGTCTGGAGCGCGTTCTGGATCACCGGGGTGAGCGCGATGATGAACAGCAACTGGGGGAAGGCCAGCATCACGTCCATGATCCGCGACAGCACGGAATCGACCCAGCCGCCGAAGTAGCCGGCCGCCAGGCCCGCCACGACGCCGGCCACGGTGGACAGCACGGCCGAGGCGAAGCCCACCAGGAGCGAGGTGCGCAGTCCGTACACGATCCGGGCGAACAGGTCGTAACCGGTGCCCGGCTCGACGCCCAGCAGGTGGGTGAGGCTGATGCCGCCGAGCGCCCCGCGGGGGAAGTTGCCGGTGTCCGGGTCGATCGCCCGGCCGTCCGGGGTGATCGGCCCCCAGCCGGTGAGCGCGGTGAGCACGGGGGCCAGCAGCGCGACCGCGAGGAACAGGACGGTCACCACCAGCGCGGCCATGGTGACCTTGTCCCGCGTGATGCGCTTCCAGGCCATGCGGGCCGGTGAACGGCCGGCGACGGTCGGCGCGATCACGCTGCCGAGTTCGACCGGCTGGAGTTGCGTGGTCATCGTACGGACATCCCGGATCTACCCCTGGCTGAAAGAAATGGGTGGCGGCCGTGACCGGCTCCACGAGACAATGCGGACTTTCGCAATGCGTCGTGAGTCCGGTCAAGGCGCACCAGGAGCAGAAAAGGGATTGTTTGCGCTCGTGGAGAAGTGTTGACGAGAGCGGGGTGTGTGATTAGCCGGAGCGTGAAGGGGGGACGACGCCTCCTTGGCCATTGCTTAACATGGCCCCCCGAGACCGATGACCCGGAGCCGGCACCGGCCGGGTTTCGGAACGATGACGGCCCGCCCTCGCTTTTCTCCCGGAATTCTCCGCGCCGGGCAAAGCCGTTCCGCCGCGCACAGAAAAGCCAAAGAATTCCTGGCGACAACGGAACGGAACCGGCCGGTCATTTCACGGCGCGTCAGCCGACTGGGATACCGGCTTCCAGATAGAGCGCCGCGCCGCGCTCGCGCGCCCGTAGCGCCCAGCGCAGCCGTTCGTAGCGGACCGGCGGCAGCAGATCGGCCGCCTCCTCCTCGGTGACGAACCGCCAGCCCCGCAGTTCGGGCCCCGGCAGCAGCAGCCCCGCGGTCCGCGCGGCGTCCAGCCGGCCGCCGTCGAAGAGGAGACGCAGACCGCCGTAACCGGGCGGCGAGGGCCGCTCCCAGTCCACGACGAGCAGCCGCGGTACGTCGTCCAGCTGTATCCCTGTCTCCTCGGCGACCTCGCGGATGCCCGCGCGCGCGGGCGCCTCGCCGGGTTCGACGACGCCGCCGGGGAACTCCCAGCCGGCCTTGTAGGTGGGGTCGACCAGCAGCACCCGGTCCTGCTCGTCGAAGAGGAGGACCCCGGCGGCGACCGTCTCGGCGGTCGGCTCGGGCGTCTGCACGATCTCGCACTCCGGGACGGCGCCCGTGCCGACGGCCTCGGCGATGCGGGCGGCGGCCTCGTACGAGGTGAGGGTGCCGGTGTCGACGGGGTGGGCGTCCGCGGTGAGCCAGGAGGCGAGGGCGGCACGGTAGGGCTCGATGTGGTCGTACGACCACTGCCGTATCCGCATGTCGCCGTCGGGGAGGTCCGGCGGAACCTCCCGCCCCGCTATTCGCTCACGCAGGATCGTTTCGGCCGGGGTGAGGAGAATGTGCCGTACCGGGATCCGGCGGGCGGCGAGGCCGCCGAAGATCTCGTCGCGGTAGTCCTGGCGCAGCAGGGTCATGGGCACCACGAGGGTGCCGCCGAGCTCGGCGAGCATCGCGGCGGCCGTGTCGATCACGAGCCGCCGCCAGATCGGCAGGTCCTGGAAGTCGCCGACCTCGGCGAGGCGTTTGGGCGGGAGCAGGTACGGGAGCGCTCCGCCGATGACCTCGGGGTCGAAGAGCGTGCTGTTCGGGATCAGGTCGATCAGTTCCCGTGCGGTGGTGGTCTTCCCCGCACCGAAAGCGCCGTTGATCCAGACGACGGTCACGGTTCCCCCTCTTCTGTTGGCCCCCTGTGGCTTGCCCGCTCCACCCTGCCACGGAAACCAGCCCCCGTAGAGGGCGCGCAAACGGAAGCGCCGGTACCCCTTGTCGGGGCCCGGCGCCGGGGTGTCCGCCCTTCCCGCCGTCAGTCGCCCAACCCCAGCGGGCCCTCGTCGATGTCCAGGCTGTTGTCCTGGCCGATCGTGGGGGCGATGCCGCTGAGGGCGTCGCCCACCTTCAGACCGTTGAGGTCCTCACTGCCCAGCCCGTGGGAGGGGGTGATCGCCGCGACGACGAATCCGGTGGCGAGGGAGGCGATGGCGAGCATGCTGCGCTTCTTCATGGCCGGTTCAACTGGTGAACCGGCCGGGAGTCACGCCCCCACCCGGATCCGGCGCGCACGAGGTCCGCGGCCGCCCCCGGCCACCGAGGGTGGGTGAAGGAGAAACCCGCGTCGAGCAGTCGGCCGGGGACGACACGGCGGCTCTTCAGCAGCAGTTCCGTGTCCGAGCGCAGCGCGAAGGCGCCGATCTCGGCCATCCACCTGGTGGCGGGCAGCCCCACGGGTACCCCCCGAGCGGCCCGCAGGTCCCGCATGAACGCCCGCTGCGGCAGCGGCTCGGGAGCGGCCAGGTTCACCGGCCCGGCGAGGTCGTCCCGGTCGGCCAGGAACTCCACGGCCCGGACGAAGTCGTGCCCGTGGATCCAGGACACGTACTGCGCGCCGCCCGCGACCGGGCCGCCGAGGCCGAGCCGAGCGAGCCACGAGAGGACGTCGAAGACACCGCCGCGGTCCGGGCTCATCACCATGGCGGAGCGCAGGGCGACCTTGCGGGTGTGCGGGGTCGCGGCCCGCTCCTGCTCCCGCTCCCAGTTCTGGGCGATCTTCACGCTGTAGGCCCAGTAGTCCGGAACGCCTGCTTCCGAACCGCCGATCACGCCGGTCGCCTCGTCATTGGGGGCGTCGAAGCGGTGGGCGTAGACGGTGGCGGTGCTCATCTGCATCCAGACGCGCGGCGGCCGTACGGCGGCCTCGATCGCCTCTCCGACGACCCGGGCGGAGTTGACCCGGGAGTCCATCATCGCCCGCAGGTTGGCCGGGGTGTACCGACAGCTGACGCTGCGTCCCGCCAGGGTGACCACGACGTCACTGCCGTCGATCTCCTCGGCCCAGACGCCGAGGGTCTCCCCGTCCCAGGGGATCTCCCGAGCACGCGTGGGCCGCCTGGTGAGGATCACGACGTCATGACCGGCGGCGGTCAGCGCGCGGTCCAGGATGGTTCCGACCTGCCCGGTTCCCCCGGGCAACACGAACTTCATGAGGCTCCCCCTCTGTCGGGAGGGAGCTTAGCGCAGAAAGTTGAACACGTTCAAAAAGAGAGGCGCGGCAGGTACCAGGGGAGCGTGTCGGCGCATGGAGACGCGAACGGCGGCCGAGTCCGGCCGCCGTCCGCATGAACGTCCCTGCAGGTGTCCTCGTCAGACCCCCGCCGCTTCCGCCCCCGCGGGCCTGCCCGCGAGCGCCGCCGCGGCCGCTCCCACCAGCCCCGCGTCCGTCCCCATCAGCGCCGGCGTCACCGTCAGGCGCTGCACGAAGGAGAGGGTCGCGTAGTCGCGGAGGGCCTTGCGCAGGGGTGTGAAGAGGATGTCGCCCGCCTTGCCCACTCCCCCGCCGATGACGGCGATGTCGATCTCGACGAGCGTCGCGGTGGCCGCGATGCCCGCCGCCAGAGCCTGCGCGGCGCGCTCGAAGGAGGCCACGGCGACCGGATCGCCGGCCCGGGCGGCGGCCGCCACCGCGACGGCGGAGGTGTCGCCGTCGGGGCCGGGACGCCAGCCGTTCTCCAGGGCGCGGCGGGCGATGTTGGGGCCGCTCGCGATGCGCTCCACGCAGCCGCGCGCACCGCACGGGCACGGGTCCCCGTCGAGGTCGACGCTGATGTGGCCGATGTGGCCCGCGTTGCCGGTGGGGCCGGGATGGAGCCGGCCGTTCAGGACGAGACCACCGCCGACTCCCGTCGAGACCACCATGCACAGCGCGTTGTCGTGCCCACGGGCGGCGCCCTGCCAGTGTTCGGCCGCCGTGATCGCGACACCGTCGCCGATCAGCTCGACGGGCCGCCCGCCGACGGCGGCCCGGACCCGCCCGACGAGCGGGAAGTCACGCCAGCCGGGCACGTTCACGGGGCTCACCGTGCCCGCGGAGGCGTCCACCGGGCCCGCGCTGCCGATCCCGACCATCTGCGCCCGCCCCCACAGCGGCGAGGCGGTGAGCTCGCCGAGCACCTCCTCGACGGCCCGCATCACGGTGTCGCCGTCCTCCCGCGCGGGTGTCGCGCGCTGCGCGCGCACCAGGATCCTGCCGTGGCCGTCGACCAGCGCACCGGCGATCTTCGTACCGCCGATGTCGAGGGCTGCCACGAGGTCGGTCTGCATCAGTGTCGGATCTCCCCGTCAAACCATGGAATAGGGCAGGCCGGTCCGGCGGTGGGGGACGCGGTCCGGAGTGCATGCGATGGACAGTGTCTCCCGCATCTGACAACGTTGTCCAGGCTCTATGCTCGACGCCACATCCTCATACAAACCATGGACGGACGCATCCCCGTGGATGACACGGGACAGACGCGTCTTCGTGGACGACAGGACAGGACACCGCATCGTGCCCGAGACCATCCGCCGAGCCGACAGCCTTTCCGGGACCCGCTACGGCAACCGTCCCACCATGAAGGATGTCGCCGCCCGCGCGGGCGTCGGGCTGAAGACGGTCTCCCGCGTCGTCAACGGCGAGCCGGGCGTGACCCCGGAGACGGAGCGCCGCGTCCAGGACGCGATCGAGGCCCTCGGCTTCCGCCGCAACGACAGCGCGCGGGTTCTGCGCAAGGGCCGCACCGCGAGCATCGGCCTCGTCCTGGAAGACCTCGCCGACCCGTTCTACGGCCCCCTCAGCCGCGCGGTCGAGGAGGTGGCCCGCGCCCACGGCGCGCTGCTCATCAACGGCTCCAGCGCCGAGGACCCGGACCGGGAGCAAGAACTGGCGCTGGCGCTGTGTGCGCGGCGGGTGGACGGACTCGTGATCATCCCCGCCGGTGACGACCACCGCTATCTGGAGCCGGAGCTCAGGGCGGGCGTGGCCACGGTCTTCGTCGACCGCCCGGCCGGGAGGATCGACGCCGACTGCGTCCTGTCGGACAACTACGGCGGTGCCCTCGGCGGTGTCGCCCACCTGATCGCCCACGGTCACCGTCGGATCGGCTTCATCGGTGACATGCCCCGGATCCACACCGCCGCCGAGCGCCTGCGCGGCTACCGGGCGGCCATGGAGGACGCCGGGATACCCGTGGCGGACGCCTGGACGTCCCTGGGTGCCACCGACCCCGAGCGGGTGCGCCGGGCCGCCGAGGAGATGCTCTCCGCGCCCGACCCCGTCACCGCGATCTTCGCGGGCAACAACCGGGTGACGGTCACCGTGATCCGCGTCCTCGCCGAGCACACGCGCCCGGTCGCCCTCGTCGGCTTCGACGACATCGAGCTCGCCGACCTGCTCCGGCCGGGCATCACCGTCGTCGCCCAGGACGCGGCCGCCATCGGCAGCACCGCCGCCGACCGCCTCTTCCGCCAGCTGGACGGCACTCTCGTCGCCCCGGAGCGCATCGAGGTGCCGACCCGACTGATCACGCGCGGCTCCGGCGAGCTGCCGCCGGCGGACTGAGCGGCCCATGGACGAGCGCTCCCTGGCGGCACTGGGCCTGGCGGAGGCCCCGCACAACCGGCCCCTGAGCTACCCGGGTGCCTGGCCGCGGGAGTCCGGGCTCCTCGACGGTGACCGGCTGCTGCCCCTGGACCGGCTCGTCCACCCCGACCGCACTCCGGTTCTCGCCGTCGGCTCCAACGCCTGCCCCGGCCAACTGCGCCACAAGATGGACGGGTTCGGGATCACCTCACCGATCCCGATGGTGAAGGTACGCGTCACCGGCATCGGTGTCGGCGTCTCCGCGCACGTCAGCCGCCTGGGATACGTCTCCGCGTCCCCCTTCGACGCCCCGGGTGCCGTACGGGAGTTGTTCCTCACCTGGCTGGACGCCGAGCAGCTCGCCGTCGTGGACGCCAGCGAGGGCGTACCGCTGCCGAACGGCAACTTCCGCCGTGCGTGGCTGCCCTCCCCCGACGTGGGGTTCGTGCTGGAGAACGGCGAGACGCTGCCGGGGGCGTACGTGTACGTCAACCGGCGGGGCGTCCTGCACAACGGCACCCCGGAGCCGCGCTCGCATCCGGGGCAGCGGCCGCTGATCGCCGAGCTCCTGCTGGGGTCGGCCCGCCTGCGGGAGCTGTTCGGTGTCACACCGGAGGAGTTCTGCGCGCGGGCCCGGGCGGACGTGCGGTTGTGCGAGCGGGGTACGCGATTGTTCGCCGAGGAGAAGCTGGTGACGGCTTCAGGACTGGAGCGGTACGTGGGGCGCCCTCAGCCGTTGTCGCCACCGATGTGTTGAAGTGCCCTCGGACCCCCGGCCCAACGCAAGACGGGGGCCGGCTACTTCCGCTTCGCCGAAACCGTCAGATCCCCCCGCCTCGGTGCCGCGAAGCCCTCCAGGTCCGTTCGGGTGAGTCCCGTCGCCTCCGTCACCTCCGCGAGGTCGAGGGCGCCGCAGTCCAGGCCGCGCAGGAGGTAGCCGCTGAGGGCCTTGGCGGTGGCGGGCTCGTCCATGACGTCGCCGCCGGTCCGGTTGGCGTAGCGGGCGAGACGGGCCGCCGCCTGTCGGAAGCCCTCGCGGTAGAAGGCGAAGACGGCGGCGTAACGGGTCGGAATGTGGCAGGGGTGCATGTCCCAGCCCTGGTAGTAGGCGCGGGACAGGGCGCGGCGGGTGAGGCCGTAGTGCAGCCGCCAGGCGTCGTGGACCTTCTCGGTCGGGCCGACCGGGAGGACGTTCGTCGAGCCGTCCGAGACGCGTACGCCGGTGCCCGCGGCAGCGACCTGCATGATCGCCTTGGCGTGGTCGGCGGCCGGGTGGTCGCTGGCTTGGTAGGCGGCGGAGACACCGAGGCAGGCGCTGTAGTCGAAGGTGCCGTAGTGCAGGCCCGTGGCACGGCCCTCGGCGGCCTGGATCATGCGGGCGACGGTGGCGGTGCCGTCGGCGGCGAGGATGGACTGGCTGGTCTCGATCTGGATCTCGAAGCCGATCCGGCCGGCGTCGAGACCGCGCGCCTTCTCGAAGGCCTCCAGGAGCCGGACCATGGCGGTGACCTGCTCGGGGTACGTCACCTTCGGCAGCGTGAGGACCAGCCCCTCGGGCAGGCCGCCCGCCTCGATGAGGCCGGTGAGGAAGACGTCGAGGGTGCGGATGCCCCGGTCGCGGACGGGCGCCTCCATGCACTTCATGCGGATGCCCATGTACGGGGCCGCCGAGCCGTTCTCGTACGCCTGGGCGATCAGCCGGGCCGCCCGGGCGGCCGCCTCGTCCTCCTCGGCGTCCGGGCGGGGCCCGTAGCCGTCCTCGAAGTCGACGCGCAGGTCCTCGATCGGCTCACGTTCCAGCTTGGCGCGCACGCGGGAGTACACCGGCTCGGCAAGGTCGTCGGCCAGGCCGAGGACGGCGGCGAAGGACGCGGCGTCCGGGGCGTGTTCGTCGAGGGCGGCCAGGGCCCGGTCGCCCCAGGCGCGGAGGGTGTCGGCGGCGAAGACGTCACCGGGGACGTAGACGGTGTGGACGGGCTGGCGGGTGCCGGGGTCTCCGGGGTAGCGGCGCTCCAGTTCGGCGTCGACCGGCGCGAGGGAGGCGCTGATCTCCTCGCTGACGGCGCCCGCGAGGCTCGTCGCCACCTGCTCCTGCTGGCCCTGACCCATCCCATACCCTCCTGTTTTCCGCTGTACGGAATCAACAATCCGTAGAGCGAAGTTATCTTCGTCGCTTCCAGCAGGTCAACACCCTGTCCACGACATGGGCCCACACCGTCACTCCCGCCCCGAGGCCCTCTTTCGCACAGCGGCTCCCACCCCTCATCCTGACTCGCGAGGGGAGGGGGAGCACATGGGGGAGCACATGAGGGACTCCGGGAGAGTGACGCGAAGGACCGGGCTGAGAACCGTGGCGGCCGCCGCGATCGCGTTACCCCTGGTCGGATCGGTACGGGCCGCGGCCTCCCGGCACGAGGACGCACCTCTGGAGGTCATGACGTTCAACCTCCGTTTCGCGAGCACCGCCGAGCCCAACAGCTGGACGGTCCGCCGCCCGGTGATGCGGACGCTGCTGCGGCGGGCGGCCCCGCACGTCATCGGCACCCAGGAGGGGGTCTACCAGCAGCTGCGGGACGTCGCCTCCGACCTCGGGCCGCACTACGACTGGATCGGCACCGGCCGCATCCGGGGCAGCCACGACGAGTCCATGGCGGTCTTCTTCGACACGCGCCGCCTCGCCCCGGCCGAGTACGACCACTTCTGGCTCTCCGACACCCCGGAGGTCATCGGCTCCAACACCTGGGGCGGGGCCCATTCCCGCATGGTCACCTGGGTCCGCTTCCGCGATCTGCGCGCCGACGGACAGCAGTTCTACGTCCTCAACACGCACCTCGACAACGCGAGCGCGTACGCACGCAGGCGCGGCGCCACCCTGATCGCCGAACGGATCAGCGGCCTCGACCGCTCCCTGCCCGTCGTGGTGACCGGCGACTTCAACGTCCCCGCCCACGGGGACGCGGTCTACGACACGCTGCTGGGCGCCGGTCTCGTCGACACGTGGGACGCGGCAGAGGAGCGCGGCACGCCGTACGGGACGTTCCACGCGTACAAGCCGCTGACGCCCGGCGGTGAGCGCATCGACTGGATCCTGGCGACCCGCGGGGTGACCGCGCACCTGGCGTCGGTCGACACCTTCTCCCGCGACGGCCAGTTCCCGAGCGACCACCTGCCGGTGCGGGCCTCACTGAGCCTGGGATGAGACGACCGAGGCCCCCGTGACCGGCGCGGTCACGGGGGCCTCGTACAGCCGGTGATCAGCCCTTGCGGGTGTTGATCTCCTCGGTGAGCTGCGGGACGACGTCGAAGAGGTCGCCGACGACGCCGTAGTCGACCAGGTCGAAGATCGGGGCCTCGGCGTCCTTGTTGATCGCGACGATCGTCTTGGACGTCTGCATGCCGGCGCGGTGCTGGATCGCGCCGGAGATGCCGGAGGCGATGTACAGCTGCGGGGACACGCTCTTGCCGGTCTGGCCGACCTGGTTGGTGTGCGGGTACCAGCCCGCGTCCACCGCGGCACGCGAGGCACCGACGGCCGCGCCGAGGGAGTCGGCGAGGGACTCGATGACCGCGAAGTTCTCCGCGCCGTTGACGCCACGGCCACCGGAGACCACGATCGCGGCCTCGGTCAGCTCCGGACGGCCCGTCGACTCACGGGCGGTGCGGCCGGTGACCTTGGTGCCGGTGGCGAGCGCGGAGAAGGACACGCTCAGCGCCTCGACCGCACCGGCGGCCGGGGCGGCCTCCACGGCGGCCGAGTTCGGCTTGACCGTGATGACCGGGGTGCCCTTGATGACACGGGACTTGGTGGTGAAGGACGCGGCGAACACCGACTGGGTGGCCACCGGGCCCTCGTCGCCGGCCTCGATGTCGACGGCGTCGGTGATGATGCCGGAGCCGATGCGCAGCGCCAGACGGGCGGCGATCTCCTTGCCCTCCGCGGAGGACGGGACCAGCACGGCGGCCGGGGAGACGGCCTCGACGGCGGCCTGCAGCGCGTCCACCTTCGGTACGACCAGGTAGTCGGCGTACTCGGCGGCGTCGTGGGTCAGCACCTTCACGGCGCCGTGCTCGGCGAGCGCGGCGGCGGTGTTCTCCGCGCCGGCACCGAGGGCGACGGCGACGGGCTCGCCGATGCGGCGGGCGAGCGTCAGCAGCTCCAGGGTGGGCTTGCGGACGGCACCGTCCACGTGGTCGACGTAGACGAGGACTTCAGCCATGGGATTGCTCTCCTGCGAAACGAAGTTGAGGGGCGGTCAGCTGGGGCCGTCAGATGAACTTCTGGCCCGCGAGGAACTCAGCGAGCTGCTTGCCGCCCTCGCCCTCGTCCTTGACGATCGTGCCGGCGGTGCGGGCCGGGCGCGCGGCAGCGGTCTCGACCTTGGTGAGGGCGCCGTCGAGGCCGACCTCCTCGGCGTCGATCTCCAGGTCCTCGAGGTCCCAGGACTCCACCGGCTTCTTCTTGGCGGCCATGATGCCCTTGAAGGACGGGTAACGCGCCTCGCCCGACTGGTCGGTGACCGACACGACGGCCGGCAGGGACGCCTCCAGCTGCTCCGAGGCGGCGTCGCCGTCGCGGCGGCCCTTGACCGTGCCGTCCTCCACGGAGACCTCGGACAGCAGGGTCACCTGCGGCACGCCCAGGCGCTCGGCGACCAGCGCGGGCAGGACGCCCATGGTGCCGTCGGTGGAGGCCATGCCGGAGATGACCAGGTCGTAGCCGGCCTTCTCGATCGCCTTGGCCAGGACCAGGGAGGTGCCGATGGCGTCCGTGCCGTGCAGGTCGTCGTCCTCGACGTGGATCGCCTTGTCGGCGCCCATGGACAGCGCCTTGCGCAGGGCGTCCTTGGCGTCCTCGGGACCCACCGTGAGAACGGTGATCTCCACGTCGTCGTCGGAGTTCTCGGAGATCTGCAGCGCCTGCTCGACCGCGTACTCGTCGAGCTCGGAGAGCAGACCGTCCACGTCGTCCCGGTCGACGGTCAGGTCATCGGCGAAGTGCCGGTCGCCAGTGGCGTCGGGCACGTACTTCACAGTGACAACGATCCTCAAGCTCACGCCGGCTCTCCTACTGCATCGTCTTGTTTCGGCTGCCTGCTTGCAGGCAGCATAGGCGCCTCAAGCGGCCGATCCCGGTCGGGGCGGCCCGCGCTCCGACACGAAATATTACTCGCCAGTACACCTAGTTCGTTCCCGCTAAGCAAGCGCTTTGAACTGTGACCTTTGCAACGCAGCGTAACCGGAACTCGACCGGCGCGCAGGAGAGCGGACGCGTGATCAATCCCGCAGCGCGGTGAACCGGCCCTGGTGGTACACAAGCGGACGCCCCACACCCGTGGGATCGCCGAGGACGACCTCGGCCAGTACGACGCGATGGTCCCCGGCGGGCACACGCGCGACGACCCGGCACACCAGCCAGGCGAGGACGTCGTCGAGGACCGGCACCCCCTCGGGGCCCTCGCTCCAGGCGGTGGGCGCACCGAAGCGGTCCGCACCGCTCCTGGCGAACGTGGTGGCCAGTTCCTGTTGGTGCTCACCGAGCACATGCACGCCGACATGGTCGGCCCCGGATATCGCCGGCCAGCTGGAGGCACCCGTACTGATACCGAACGAGATCAGCGGGGGCTCGGCCGAGACGGAGGTGAGGGAGGTGGCGGTGAAGCCGACCGGGCCGTTCTCGCCGCGCGCTGTGATCACGGCGACTCCGGCCGCATGCCGCCGAAAGGCGGAGCGCAGGAGGTCGGGAGAGGCGAGCTGAAAGGTTCCGAGGGCGGGCGTGGCCGTCATGGAGTTGTCCTTCTGCGTGAGGGGGCGTCGGGGTCCGTGGCTGCTCAACAGCCCGGACAGCGCCCGGTCGCGCGGCGGACGGAGGGCGCCTGGCGACCGCGGACCCGCCCGAGGAGAAGGAGTTCCGTAGGCATACGGCCAGGCTGATGACAGGGGGCACGCACAGTCAAGTACGTCCCGGCATCTGGGAGATCCCTCACCGTCCGTATCACGGGCCTCAAACCGCCTCCCCGAGCGCCGCGATCACATCGGCCTTGCGGGGCTGGCCGGTGGCGCGACGCACCACCCGGCCCTCGGCGTCCAGGACCAGCACGGTGGGCGTCTTGAGGATCTCGAGTTCGCGGACGAGATCCAGGTGCGCCTCGGCGTCGATCTCGACGTGGGTCACGCCCGGAACGAGACCCGCCACCTCGCCGAGGATCCGCCGGGTGGCCCGGCAGGGCGCGCAGAAGGCGCTGGAGAACTGCACCAGCGTGGCGCGCTCGCCGAGTTCCCCGCCCCACGCGGCCGCCTGGAGCCGCTTCCCGTCGTCGCGCCCGCGCACCCGCACCCTCCCGCTCCGCCGCCGTTGCAGCACTCCGTAGACGCTCGCCGCCGCGAGCACCGCCACGCACACCACAAGTCCGGTCATCATCCGGTCAGCATTCACGAGACTGCAAAGATTCCCGACTCCCCGAACAGTTTCCGCCACGCGATGCTTGGTTCATGGACATCGATGTGAGGGGGCCGCGCTTCGGCGCGGCCGTGACGACCGTGGTCCTCGCGGTCGTATTGATCACCGGGAGCGCCTGGCTCCTCGCCTGGCAGACGCTCGCGTTCGCGCTCGGCGCAGCGGGCGGACCAGGGCGTTCGCCGTACGGCCTGCTCTTCAAGAAGCTTCTGCGTCCCCGGATCGGGCCGCCGACCGAGTTCGAGGCGCCCGAACCGCCGCGATTCGCGCAGGCGGTGGGGCTTCTCTTCGCGGGAGTGGGCCTCGTGGGCTTCACCGTGGGGCCCGAGTGGCTGGGACTCGCCGCTACCGGGGCGGCGTTGGCGGCCGCGTTCCTGAACGCCGCGTTCGCATACTGCCTGGGGTGCGAGATGTACCTGCTCGTCCGGCGAGCAACGGTACGCGCGGAGTAAAGACGGTGGAAAAGACCGAGGTGGATCAAGGGGCCGACGTGACGAGGATCTCGCGCCGCGCGGGCACCAGGACTGGCTACCGGGCCGTTCTTCGGGCACGATCTGCGAGATGCCGTAAACCTACGGCTGCGTAACTTTCTCGCCAGGAGTCACCTCTCCTGACGGAGAGAAGGAAGGGTCCACTCCCGCCCATGGCAGAACTCGTCTACCGCCCCGTCGTCGGTCTCGCCGTCACTCTGTTCAAGGCGTGGGACCTCAAGATCGACTGCAGGGGGTCGGAGAACATCCCGCGCTCGGGCGGCGCCGTGCTGGTGAGCAATCACATCAGCTACCTGGACTTCATCTTCAACGGCCTGGCCGCACTCCCGCAGAAACGTCTCGTTCGCTTCATGGCGAAGGAGTCCGTCTTCCGGCACAAGGTCTCCGGTCCGCTGATGCGCGGGATGAAGCACATCCCCGTGGACCGCAAGCAGGGCGAGACGGCCTACCAGCACGCGCTGGATTCGCTGCGCTCGGGCGAGATCGTCGGGGTCTTCCCGGAGGCCACGATCTCGCAGTCGTTCACGCTGAAGAGCTTCAAGTCGGGTGCGGCGCGGATGGCCCAGGAGGCGGGCGTCCCGCTGATCCCGATGGCCGTGTGGGGCACCCAGCGGCTGTGGACCAAGGGGCACCCGCGCAACTTCAGGCGCAGCCACACCCCGATCACCATCCGGGTCGGTGAGGCGATCGAGGCGTCGAAGGACAAGTACGCGGGCGCGATCACCCGGCAGGTGCGCGAGCGTGTCCAGGAGTTGCTGGAGGCCGCCCAGCGCGCGTACCCGGTGCGCCCCAAGGACGCGAACGACACGTGGTGGATGCCGGCCCACCTGGGCGGCACGGCGCCGACGCCGGAACAGGTGCGCGCGGCCGAGGCGCGCTGACCGCGTCATCCTCCGTCTCCTCCGTCGACGGGGCCTGCTGACTGCGAGATCAGGAAGTCCAGGAAACGGTCGGCCAGCGGTTCGCCCAACAGCGGCTCCAGGAAGAGGAACTGCCCCTGGGGGTTCACCTCCAGCCACACGGGTTCGTCCTGCGGCGTCAGCTTGATGTCGACGACCCCCATGCGCAGGCCGAGTCGTCGCAGTACGGCTGTGACGCGCCGGGCCAGGTCGTCGGGGACGGGCCAGCGGGAGATGGGGACGTTCAGGTCGGGCCGCCAGTCCAGGCGGTCCGTCTCGATGAGCGCCGCGTACATCTCCTCGCCGAAGCAGTTGAGCCTGACGTGGCGCCGCCCGGGGATGTACTCCTGGTACACGGCGGGGCAGGCGTGGAAGGACGGCTCGGGGATCGCGGACGGGTCGTCGACGTACTGGGTGAACATCAGCGGGCCGCTGGCACCCACCACCGGTTTGACGATGATGCGTCCGGTCCGGTGGGCGAACTCGACGACCTCCTGGCGCGATTGCGAGACCAGGGTGCGCGGCACCCGGAAGCCCTCCGCGCGGGCCACGGCGAGTTGGTACAGCTTGTCCGCCGCGCGGTCGGTCGCCTCCGGGGACGACACCCAGCGGCCCGCGAAGGCCGCCGCCAGGATGCCGCCGAGGGCGCCCCGGCAGTCGTTGTCGACCAGTCGGCGCTCATGGTCGCTCGCGGCCCGGGCGGCCGTCTGCTGCTTCGCCCGCATCCGGCGCCACCACAGCACCGAGACGTCCTCCAGGGGCACTCTGAGCCCCTCCGACGTCAGGACGGTGGCGGGTACGTCCTCGTGCGAGCTCCAGGTCAGGCCGGCCCGTCCGCCGATCCGGTCGCACTCCACGATGTGGAAGGGGTGGTACCGGCGGCGGGCGGCGGCCTCCCGGACGGCGCGGGCATGGAGGTCGTCCTCGACCGACACCGTGAGGATCATTACTCGGGGCAGTCCACGCAGCAGTCGTCGGAGCAGCCGCACGAGCAGGACTCGGAGGCCGAGCCGGCGAGGTTGCTCCCGTCGATCCTGAGCCCCGTGGTGGCGCGGACCGCCTCTTCCCACGACTTCAGCTCTTCCGGGGTTTCCAGCCGGATGTAGGAATCGGGCTGGACCCGGAGGACCACCGGGGGCGCCACCGACGCCACGGAGGAGAACTTCGTCAGGCCCTTCTGCTCCTTCGACACTTCTTCGCCCAGCGTGAATGCGGCCATCGCGACCATCTCCGCGAGTTCATGGGGGGGCGGTTGCTCTCCCCCCATCACAACACGGTGGTCCGGTCACCGCATGCGGAACTGAGTGCGCGTTCAACTTCCTTGCGCGGTGCGGGATCGAGCGGGGCTCACGAGGCGGGCTCCCGGACCTCGACACGCGCTCCGGGGCTGAACTTCTCCAGGAGTTCGGCGAGTTCGCCGGCGGCCGTCCGGAGGTCGGCGACCGGCATCGGCGCCATGCTCTCCAGCAGGAAGACGGCCGAGACGCTCTCCTCGGTGAGCCGGGTGCGCGGGCCCTGCCGCCAGTTCCAGCGCCGGCAGGTCACGCCCACCTCGTCGCACCACACCACCTCGCCCGCCTCGGGGTGTTCGACGACCTCCTCGCCGCCGGCGACGGTCACGAAGTCCTCGTCGCCGGCCGCGCGCACGAGCCGCATGCCGCCGCGGATGCGGTCGGTGTCCTCGCCGCCGACGGGGATCAGGTGGGCGACGCTGATGGCGTTGTAGAGGTCGACGAGGAGGTTGATGCGCGGCAGCCCACCCTCCGACAGGGCCCGCTTGGCCAGCGCCTCGGCCGAGTTGCGGGTGCGGGACGGCTTGGCACCGAACGCCGTGTAGACCTCGCGCCAGGCCGCCATGTGCGGGTCCTCGTGCGGAGCGCGTCCGTCCAGGCGTACGGCGAGCCGGTGGGCGGCGTCGTCGAGGAGCGCCGAACCGGCGTCGGTACTGGGTCCGTTGACCAGCCCGTGCCCCTCGACGACGACATGCGTGAAGCCGGGGGCGAGGGCACGCACCTCGTCGGACACGGTCAGGGGGAGAGTCATCGTCTGCCTCAGAGTGCGGTGGGGAGGGTCTGCCAGAGGTACGGCCGGTCGGGGGCGGCCTTGAGGACGCTCAGGACGGCCGGGTGTGGTTCAGCGTACAGCACCGGATAGTCCACCTCATTGGACTCCGGGTCCACCGGGAAGGCCAGCCGTTCGCCGTCGAGGGAGAACCGGGCGTCCACGCCCGGTTTGTTGCCCCGCGGATCCTGCCGATGCCAGGCCCCGTTGAAGCGTACGGCGATCAGTCCGTGCACGACGTCGAACTTCTGGTAGCACAGCGCCGTCGGGATGCCCTCGGCCCGCAGCAACGCGGCCAGCGCGTGCGCCTTGGCGTAGCAGATGCCGGTGCCCTGCTCCAGCACGTCGGAGGCCCGCCAGGTGACGCGCGGGTCGCCGGAGTCCTGCGAGTGCGGGATGGTGTCACGCACGAACTCGAACGCCAGGCGCGCATAGGCATACGAGTCCTCCGCCCCCTTGGCGAGTCGCGCGGCGGTCTCCCGCACCCGTGGATGATGGTGGTCGATGACCTCATCGGCAGCCAAATAAGCGGACAGGTCTGGGGTGTTCTGGATCAGCTCCATGCCCGCAGAGCATAGAAACGCGATCACCCGACCGTCAATGACTTTTCGGGTGACCGCATATCTATGCAGAGAAGGCTAGTGGGCCATCTCCTCCTTCAGCGCCGCGACGAACGCGTCCACGTCCTCCTCCGTCGTGTCGAAGGCGCACATCCAGCGCACGACACCGGCCCCCTCGTCCCAGAAGTAGAACCGGAACCGCTTCTGAAGGCGCACGCTCACGTCGTGCGGGAGCCGGGCGAAGACGCCGTTGGCCTGCACCGGGTAGAGGACCTCCACGCCGTGCACCGCGCGTACGCCCTCGGCCAGCCGCTGTGCCATCTCGTTGGAGTGGCGGGCGTTGCGCAGCCACAGGTCCTTGGCGAGCAGGGCCTCCAGCTGCACCGACACGAAGCGCATCTTGGAGGCGAGCTGCATGGACAGCTTGCGCAGGTGCTTCATGTGGCGGACGGCGTCCTGGTTGATGACGACGACGGCCTCGCCGAACAGCGCGCCGTTCTTCGTCCCGCCCAGGGAGAGGATGTCGACGCCGACGGCGTTGGTGAACGTCCGCATGGGGACGTTCAGCGAGGCCGCCGCGTTGGCTATCCGGGAGCCGTCGAGGTGGACCTTCATGCCGTGCGCGTGGGCGTGCTCGCAAATGGCGCGGATCTCGTCGGGCGTGTAGAGGGTGCCGAGTTCCGTGCTCTGCGTGATCGAGACGACCTGCGGCATCGCGCGGTGCTCGTCCTCCCAGCCCCAGGCCTGCCGGTCGATCAGCTCGGGGGTGAGCTTGCCGTCCGGGGTGGGCACGGTGAGCAGCTTCAGGCCGCCCATGCGCTCCGGAGCGCCGCCCTCGTCGACGTGGATGTGCGCACTCTCGGCGCAGATCACCGCGCCCCAGCGGTCGGTGACCGCTTGGAGCGCGACGACGTTGGCGCCGGTGCCGTTGAAGACCGGGAACGCCTCCGCCGTGGACCCGAAGTGGCTGCGGATGATCCGCTGCAAATTCTCGGTGTAGTCGTCCTCGCCGTACGCGACCTGATGCCCGCCGTTGGCCAGGGCCAGGGCGGCGAGCACCTCCGGGTGGGCCCCGGCGTAGTTGTCACTGGCGAAACCGCGGACCTCCGGGTCGTGATGGCGACGCGCGTCGGTCTTCGGTGGGTTCACGGCTTCTCGGTCAGCCACAGACGGTTTCCGTTCACTTCGGCGGCGGGCTGCTCCCAGACGCCGGCGATGGCCTCGGCCAGGTCCTTGACGTCCGTGAAACCCGCGAACTTCGCGTTGGGTCGCTCGGCGCGCATCGCGTCGTGCACCAGCGCCTTCACCACCAGGATGGCAGCGGCGGACGTCGGCCCCTGGGCGCCCCCGGCCTTGCGGAAGGCGTCGGCCAGCGCGAGCGTCCAGGCCTCGGAGGCGGCCTTCGCCGCGGCGTACGAGGCGTTGCCCGCGGTCGGGTTCGTCGCCCCAGCGGCGCTGATCAGCACGTACCGCCCGCGGTCGCTGCGCTGGAGCGCGTCGAAGAAGGCCAGCGAGGTGTGCTGCACGGTGCGGATGAGCAGCAGCTCGAGGAAGTCCCAGTCGTCGAGGCTGGTCTTGATGAAGGTCTCACTGCCGCGCCAGCCGCCGACGAGGTGGACGAGGCCGTCGATGCGGCCGAAGTCCTTCTCGATGTGTGTGGCCCAGTCGCGGGTGGACTGCAGGTCGAGCAGGTCGACCGGTTCGCCGGTGACGCTGGCGCCGCCGGATGCGTAGCGGGCCGCGTCCACGGCCTCCGCGAGCCGCTCGGGGTCGTTGTCCGCCCCGACGACGGTCGCTCCGGCCTCGGCCAGGCGCAGCAGCGCGGCCCGGCCCGCCGGTCCGCCCGCGCCGGCCACCGCGATCACCGCACCGCTGAGAGCCCCGTTCCCCACCATGTTCCTCGCCTCCTGAGCAGTGTTGTGTGCGCGGTCGCTCACGCGGCGATCCGCTCGGCGCCGTCCGCGGTGATGCCCCTGGTGGAGGCGATCACGTTCTTCAGCTTCTTGGACAGTGCCTCATAGAACATGCTCAGCGGAAACTCGTCCGGAAGCACGTCGTCGACGAGCTTGCGCGGCGGCTGGCTCAAGTCCAGGGCGTCCGGGCCCTTGGCCCACGTGGAGCCCGGGTGCGGGGCGAGGTAGGTGGAGACGAGTTCGTACCCGGCGAACCAGTGGACGAGCTTGGGGCGGTCGATGCCGTCGCGGTAGAGCTTCTCGATCTCGGCGCACAGCTCGTTGGTGACCTGCGGGGCGCGCTGCCAGTCGATGAACAGCTTGTTGTCGGTCCAGCGCACGACGTCGTGCTTGTGCAGGTACGCGAAGAGGAGCTGACCGCCGAGGCCGTCGTAGTTGCGCACGCGCTCGCCGGTGACCGGGAAGCGGAACATGCGGTCGAAGAGCACCGCGTACTGCACGTCACGGGCCTGCGGGACGCCGTCGGCCTCCAGCTTCACGGCCTCCCTGAAGGCGGTGAGGTCGCAGCGCAGCTCCTCCAGGCCGTACATCCAGAACGGCTGGCGCTGCTTGATCATGAACGGGTCGAAGGGCAGGTCGCCGTGGCTGTGGGTGCGGTCGTGGACCATGTCCCACAGGACGAAGGCCTCCTCGCAGCGCTTCTGGTCGTGGACCATCGTGGCGATGTCCTCGGGCAGCTCCATGCCCAGGATCTCGACGGCGGCGTCGGTGACGCGGCGGAAGCGGGCGGCCTCGCGGTCGCAGAAGATGCCGCCCCAGGTGAAGCGCTCGGGGGCCTCGCGCACGGCGATGGTCTCGGGGAACAGGACGGCCGAGTTGGTGTCGTAGCCAGCCGTGAAGTCCTCGAACGTGATGCCGCAGAACAGCGGGTTGTCGTAGCGGGTGCGCTCCAGCTCGGCCAGCCAGTCCGGCCAGACCATGCGCAGGACGACCGCCTCGAGGTTGCGGTCGGGGTTGCCGTTCTGCGTGTACATCGGGAAGACGACCAGATGCGTCAGGCCGTCCCGGCGGTCGGCGGCGGGCTGGAAGGCCAGCAGCGAGTCGAGGAAGTCGGGCACCCGGAAGCCGCCGTCGACCCAGCGGTGCAGGTCCTTCACGAGCGCCGCGTGGTAGTCGGCGTCGTGCGGGAGCAGCGGGGACAGCTCCTCGACGGCGTGCACGACACGCCGGACGGCGAGCTCGGCGTCCGCCGGGTCGGGGGCGCCCTCGGCCTCGAAGTCGATCGACCCGTCCTTCGACTGCCATGGCCGGATCTGCTCCACGGCATCCTTGAGCACGGGCCACGCAGGGTGCTCAACGGCCCTGGTCGCGGGAGGAACGTGCCCCTCCGAACCCACCTGCACAAGAATTTCCGTCATGTCCCATCCTCCACAGGAGAACCTAGCGTCAAGACACCGTATGCATACGAGGTTCCTTTCAGCAAGGGGAGATCCGGGAAATTATCCTGCACTCCCCCCATCTTCACCGCACTTTTTCCTGTCCGCCATGGCGTCAGCGGTTTGATCCGCCGACGGTCAACTCGGCCGGGACTCGCCCACGCCAGGGTGACCGCTGCGACGGGTACCGGCCAGGCCCGCTCCGGGCGCCACACGGATGCCCCGCGCAGGCACGGGTTCATCACGGGGCGGGGCCATTAGGCTGCGGCTCTGTCGCGCGAACGGTGCCGTCCGCTCCGGCCCCGTCCCCCGCGCGCGCCGAGCCGCCGTCGACGGAAAGCGAGTCGAACCTTGAATCTCTTTACCATCGGTCACCGCGGAGTCATGGGTGTCGAGCCCGAGAACACCCTCCGTTCCTTCGTCGCCGCCCAGCAGGCGGGCCTCGACGCCATCGAACTCGATCTCCATCTGAGCAAGGACGGCGCTCTCGTCGTCATGCACGACACCGACGTGGACCGCACGACCGACGGCACCGGGCCGATCGCCGAGAAGACCCTCGCAGAGCTGCGCGCGCTGGACGCGGGTCAGGGTGAGCGCGTCCCGGTCTTCGAGGAGGTGCTGGACGCGGTGCGGGCGCCCCTTCAGGCCGAGATCAAGGACGTGCAGGCGGCGCGGGCACTGGCGGAGGTCATGACCGGGCGGGACCTGGTCGGCCGGGTCGAGGTGTCCTCGTTCCACGACGAGGCGATCGCCGAGATCGCCCGCCTGGTGCCCGGGGTACGGACCGCGCTGATCGGCAGCCGCTTCGGCACCGACATCGTGGACCGGGCCGTGGCCGTCGGCGCCGCCACCGTCTGCCTCAACATCCGCCGGCTCACCCTGGAGGTCGTCGAGAAGGCCCACAAGGAGAACCTGAGGATCATCGGCTGGGTGGTGAACACCCAGGACCACCTGCGGCTCGTACGGGCCCTGGAGCTGGACGGCGCGACGACCGACTACCCGGAGATCAAACGTACGGGCCGCTTCACGGCGTGACGCTCAGGCGAGTTCCTTGACCAGCAGCTCGAACTGCAGGTCGTCGCGGCGCGGGACGCCGAAGCGCTCGTCGCCGTACGGGAACGGGGTCATCCGTCCCGTACGGCGGTAGCCGCGCCGCTCGTACCAGGCGATGAGGTCGTCGCGGACCGAGATCACCGTCATGTGCATCTCCGCGGCGCCCCAGGTCTCGCGCGCCTGCCGCTCCGCCTCCGCGATGATCACCTTGCCGAGGCCGGCGCCCTGCTGGGTGGGGCTGACCGCGAACATGCCGAAGTAGGCGTGGACGCCGCGGTGTTCGAGCTGGCAGCAGGCGACGACCCGCCCCTCCCGCTCGACCGTCAACAACCGGCTGTCGGGTGCCTTGACGACGGCCAGCACGCCCTCCGGATCCGTCCGCTGCCCCTCCAGGATGTCCGCCTCGGTCGTCCATCCCACCCTGCTGGCGTCGCCCCGGTACGCCGACTCGATCAACGCGACGATCGCGTCCACGTCGGCGTCGGTGGCATCCCGGAACGTCAGTCCGGGCGTCGGTTCGGCAGCGGCGGTCTCGGGGGTCTCCATGAGCGAATCTCCGGTTCTCGGGCACGTCGCGGGCAACGATGAGCGTAGCGCCGCCAGTAGGCTCCGGGTGCATGGTGCACGTACTGAACAGCCGGACCTTGATCCGCCCCACCGACCCCGAGCGGTCCCGTGTGTTCTACGGCGAGCAGTTGGGCCTCGCTGTCTACCGCGAGTTCGGGACGGGAGCGGATCGGGGCACCGTCTACTTCCTCGGCGGGGGGTTCCTGGAGATCGCGGGGCGCTCGGAGACACCGCCCTCCGCTGCGGTGCGGCTGTGGCTCCAGGTCGCGGACGTGAACGCGGCCCACGACGAGCTGCGGGCCAAGGGGGTCGAGATCGTGCGGCCGCCGGTGAAGGAGCCGTGGGGGCTGGTCGAGATGTGGATCACCGACCCGGACGGGACACGGATCGTGCTGGTGGAGGTACCGACCGACCATCCGCTGCGGTACCGGCCGGGGATCTGACGCCGACGAGTTCAGGAGGGCCGGTGCTCCCAGCCGCGGTCCGTGCGGGTCAGTTCTCGAAAGCCCGCGGCGGTCAGGTGGGCGATCGCCGTGGTGTCGGCCGGGGCCTCGTAGGCGAGGAGGCGGTCCGCGTCGCACAGGCGGAGCCAGTCGGCGGCGTGGGCGAGCAGTCGGTGCTCCCAGCCCCGGCCGTGGTGGGCCGGGTCGACGTGCAGGTTGCCGAGGTCGGCGAGGCCGGCGGCGCGGGTGTGGCGCTCGGGACGGGCCAGGGCCGTGTCGACCTCGGCGAAACCGACGGCCCGGCCGTCGTCGTACGCGGTGAAGCGCGTCCCGCACTCCCCCAGCGTGCGCTCGATCGTGACGCCCGGCCGGGGCTCCGGCACCGGCAGATCCTCGACCCGGGCGATCAGCAGGACCTCCGTGTCCCCGGTGTGCCGAAAGCCGGCGCGTTCGTAGACGGCGCGGATGTGCGGCCACGGCCGGGGCAGCCCGTACACACCCGGCGCGGGCAGCGCCCCGTCGGCGTAGCGGACCCGCACCCGCCAGCGGGCGAGCCGGGCCAGACAGGCGCTCATCAGCAGGTCGGCGGCCTGCTCGGAGTCCGGCCAGAAGGAGGCGGGCGGACGGTACACGAACCAGTCGATCGCCCCCGCGTCCCGGTGGTTCGCGCCCACGTCGCCGTCGGCGCGGTAGCGGAGCAGGTGGGCCGCGGCGACGACATGGCCGCGCTGCTCGGCGACGAGCGTCGCCCGCTCGCTCACCCACGGGTCGACGATGAACTCGTCGGGCTGCCGCTCCAGCGCGCTGAGCACGGTGTTCACGGAGACGGAGACGCCGGGGACGACCGCGGCGACGTGCAGGTTGACCAGTTCGGTGAGCGGGTCGCGGTCGTCGCGGCGGAACGGGCGCACCTCGGGCATGCGGGACCTCCGGTCGAAGAACGTTGTCGGGAGGCCGCCACGCGATGCGGTACGGCGCCGAGCGTACGTCGGTGGCGGCGCCGCGCGCGAGGGGGTTTCCGGATGGCCGCGGATGGCCGCCACCGGCGGCCGGGGCTAGCGTGCTGAAGGGGGCACACCCTGTCCGAAGGAGTGCCATGAAGCTCGACGAGCCGGTGACCGGTGGACCCTGCTGGACCGAGCTGGGGACCACCGACCTGGAAGCGGCGGGGCGGTTCTACACCGAGTTGTTCGGCTGGCGGCCGCTGCGGGATCCGCGGCAGGAGGCGGGCGGCTACACGATCGCGCACCTCGGGGACGCGGCGGTCGCCGCGCTCACGCCGCTGTACCAGGAGTCCCAGCCCGTGGCGTGGAACGTGTCGTTCGCCGTGGCCGACGCGGACGCCACCGCGCGGCTGGTCGTGGAGGCCGGCGGGAAGGTCCTGGTCGGCCCGCTGGACGTGTTCGACGTGGGGCGTTTCGTCGTCGCCACCGATCCCGGCGGCGCCGCCTTCCAGCTGTGGCAGGCCCGCGCCTTCCGCGGCGCCGGGCTGCTCAACGCGCCCGGCTCGCTGGGCTGGGTGGAACTGCTGACGCGTGACCCCGCACGGGCGCAGGACTTCTACACGACGGTGTTCGGCTGGACGGTGAACGCCTCGGAGCACTACACGCAGTGGGGCCTGGAGGGCGCCGACTTCGGCGGGATGGTCACGATGGACGACGAGTTCCCGCCCGAGGTGCCGCCGCACTGGCTGCCGTACTTCGCCGCGGAGGACGTCGACGCCACGACGGCCACCGCGACCGGCGCGGGCGGCACCGCCCTCATGGAGCCCACCTCGGTACCGGACGGGCCCAGGATCGCGGTGCTGCGGGATCCGCAGGGGGCGGTGTTCGGCGTGTACCGGGCGGGGGACGAGGGCTGAGCGGACGGCCGGCGCCCGCCTCCTCAGGCGCGCAGGCCGCCCAGGCGCCCTTCCAGCTGGCCGAGCAAGCCGCCGAGCAGTCCGGCGAGTTCGTGCTGTCGGTCCTGGTCGAGGCCGGACAGTACGGCGGTCTCGTAGGCGAGTTGCTCGGGCAGGATCGCGTCGACGAGGTCGCGTCCGGCGTCGGTGAGGCGGACGTGGGCGACGCGGCGGTCGCGGGTGTCGCCGCGGCGCTCCACCAAACCGCGCTCGGTCAGCTGCTTCAGGCGCTTGGTGACGGCGGCACCGGAGGAGAAGGTTTCGCGGGCCAGTTCGCCGGGGGTCAGCTCGTGGCCGGTGCGACGCAGCGCGCCGAGCAGGTCGAACTCGGCGCGGGTGAGTCCGGCCCGGCGCAGCGGGGCGTCCTCGGCCTGCTGGAGCAGGGCGGCGCAGCGGTTGACGCGGCCGATGATCTCCATGGGTCCGGTGTCGAGGCCGGGGTGGACGGTCTGCCACTGCCGGACGACGGCGGCGACGGTGTCGTGCCCGGTCGTCGTTTCCGCGTTCGGTGCCGTCATGGCCGTACACCCTCCGTCGTCGTGTTCGTCCGCCGGTCCGGGAGCAGGCCCTGGCGGCGTACCGTCGCGGCGAGCGTACGGTGTCCGCGACGCTCGGCCGCCACGACCCCCTCGTGGGGCAGGGCACGCTGCCACCACTCCCCGGAGGCCGCGTCGGCGGTGGCGCGCAGGTCGACCAGGGCGGCGGCGAGACCGCGGCGGGCACGGTCCAGGGCTCCGGGCGCCGGCCGCCGCTCCTTCAGCAGCCGGGCGGCGTGCTCGCGGGCCCGCTCCACGGCGGTCAGGGCCTGTTCGAGGCGGTCGCCCGCACGCCGGTTGGTGACGGCGACGGCGGCGACGAAGCCCACGAGGGCGCCGACGAGGGTGTCCACGATCCGCTCGGTGATCAGCTGCCCGGAGTCCTGGAACCGGGCGAACTCGGTGACCAGGAGGGCCATGGGAGTCACGCAGACGCTGCCGAGCCAGTAGTTGCGGCTGATCAGTGCCTCGGTGCCGAAGTTGAAGGCGAGGCAGCACAGGACGAGCGCCCCCTGGTGGAGGTGGGCGAGCGGGGTCACGGCGGCGAAGACGAGGACGCCGACGACGTTGCCGACGACGCGCTGGACGGCCCGACTCCACGTCAGGGCCAGGTTGGCCTGGTAGAGGGAGGCCGCGGTGACCAGCGCCCAGGAGGGGCGGCCGACGCCGAGCGCGAGGGAGGCGTATCCGGCGAGGGCACAGCCGAGCGCGGTGCGCAGGGCGATCGGGGTGAGCGGGCCGAGCCGGCTCCACAACGGGCGGGCGGGAAGGGCGAGTTCGGCGTCCACGCCGAGGAGTTCGTCCGCCTCCCCCGGCAGATCGTCCACCCTCGGGACGCGCCCCGTGCCCCGCAGCTCACGCGCCCATGCCCGCAACCGCGCCGGGTCCGACTCCGCGGGTGCGGCGAGCGCCACCTCGGCACGGACGACGAGCCGTTCGAGGGCACGGCGGGTGGCGGGACGGGAGCGTCCGACGGCGGAGCGCAAGCGCCAGCCAACCGAGCGGGAGCGCCGAGTGGCCGGGTGGGAGCGCCGGGTGGCCGCATGCGCACCGGTCGACAGCAGCGTCTGCCACGCGGCCTGCACGGCGGCGGCCGCGGCGGCGCGGGCCTTGGCGTGACCGTCGTCCGCGGTGCGGGCCCTGTCGTGGCCCCCGTCGGCCGCACGAGTCCCGGGGTGCCCCTCACCGCCGGTACGGCCCCGCCCGTCGCCCTCCCCCGTGCCGCGCGTCTCCGCGTACGCGGCGGCCGCGTTCAGGGCGTGTGCGGTGGCGCGGCGTTCGGGACCGTGCGGGCGCAGGAGCCCGGGTGCCATGCCGACGAGCCAGGCCCAGGCGCCGGTGGCGAGGGCCAGTCCGACGTGGGCGGGGACCTGGGCGAGGGTCTGCGGGGCGAACAGCGCGGCGGAGGTGACGAAGGTCAGGACCACGTTGCCCGGCGGGCCCACGCGAGTGGCGTCGCAGAGCGTCTTCTGCGCGGCGGCCAGGAGCGCGCCGACGCTGACGAGCACGACGGCGTTCGTGGTGAGCGCGGCCGCTACCAGGGCGACGGCCAGGCCCGCGGTCATGCCGAGCACCACCCACGCGAGGGCGCGCGCCCGGGCGGCGTACGGGCGGTTGTGGGCGTACAACGCGCTCAGGGACCCGGACATCGTGTACATCGCCAGGTCCAGGCGCCCGAGCGCCAGCAGGATCACGTTCGCGGGCGCGACCGCGGCGACGACGCTCAGGGCCGGCTTGAACCAGATGTCGGAGGGCCGGCCGAGGCGCAGCACGCCGGCGAGCGGGAGGCGTCGGGAGGGTGCACTGCTCATGGGGCATTAGCTTAGCAGGTGTTTTACTCGTGAAAGATATACGCCTACCTGCCGTGCTCCCTCGAATGCTCCCCGAGTACATCCATGCGCTCGGGTGCGCGCCTCGTGACCTGGGCATCGCATCGGGTGACCGACCGTCGAGCAGGGAGGTGCGCGTGTCCGGACCGGCTTCGCCCGGCTGGCTGCTGGTCGCGCTGTGCGCGGCGACCGGCGCCTACTGCCTGCTGCGGATGCGCAGCGGCGTCGAGGAGCAGCGCCGGGCCGCGGGCGGCGAGGCACTGATGGGCTTCGGCATGGCCGTGATGTCCGTCCCCGGGACGGCGTTCACGCCCCCGCCGTGGACCTGGCCCTTCTACGCGGCCGTGTTCGGCGGCGCCGCGCTGCGTGCCCTGTGGGCGGTGCGGACGGGATCCCACCATCTGCATCACCTGGTGGGGGCGGCGGCCATGGTCTACATGGCGGTCGTGATGGCGGGCTCCCCCGCGCCGGGACACGGCCACGGGCACGGCGGCGCCGGAGTGCCGCTGCTGAATGGGATGTTGCTGCTGTACTTCTCCGGGTACGTCCTGCTCTCCGGCGTCCGGCTGCTGCCCGTGGCGGCCGTGGCCGGGGGCGGCCGGGCGGCCGGCTGGGGCGATCGGCCTGAGCTGGCGCGGGCGTGCCGGCTGTCGATGGGGATCGGGATGCTGGCGATGCTGTTGACGCTGTAGGGACGGACCGGCCCCCTGCGGCACGAAACGTGGCCTGCGTCACTTTGCCGTGCCAAGCCGTACCTGGCGGTAGCCCGCCGCTCATAGGGTGCTGACCATGATGGTCCCCGCGCTCCTGCTGCTGCTCGGCGCCGTGACCGCCGTCGTCTCTCCCCGCCTGCTCGCCCGGGCCGACTGGCCGGACCGTGAACCGGTGGTCGCGCTGTGGGTCTGGCAGTGCGTGGTGGCGGCGGTACTGCTGTGCTGCGCGCTGTCGATGACGCTCAGCGCGGCGGCGGCCTGGCAGGCGGTGCGCGGCCATGTGTTCGCCCCGGCACCGCAAGGGGTCGTGGAGGCCTACGCGTTCGGTACGACCGGGCCCTGGGCGGCGGCCACCGCCGTGGCGCTCGCGTGCGGCGGGGTGTGGAGCGCGGCGATGCTGCTCCGCGAGATCGTGCGGGCGCGGGCCCGGCATCGGCAGCGGCGGGACGAAGTGCTCCTGCGTGCCCCGCTGTTGCCGGGCGAGGAGCCCGGTACCGGTCGGCTGGTCGTGCTGGAGGGCGAGCGGCCGGACGCCTGGTGGCTGTCGGGTGCGGCGCCCCGACTCGTCGTCACCACGGCCGCGTTGCGTCGGCTGAAGGGCCGTCAGCTGGATGCGGTCGTCGCCCACGAGCAGGGGCACGCGCAGGCCCGGCACGACTGGCTGCTGCACTGCTCGGCCGCCCTGGCCACGGGTTTCCCGCAGGTTCCGGTGTTCGCCGCGTTCCGTGACGAGATGCACCGCCTGGTCGAACTCGCCGCCGACGACATGGCCTCCCGCCGCTTCGGCCGGCTGACGACCGCGCTGGCGCTGGTGGAACTCAACGAGGACCGCGGGGTGTTCGGCCCCGCACCCGCCCCGCACGCCCATGTCCCGCAGCGGGTGCACCGGCTGCTCACTCCCCCGGACCGGCTCACCGCGGCGCGGCGGCTGCGGCTGACCGCGGCCGCTGCGCTGGTGCCGGTGGTCCCGGTGCTCGTGGCGTTCGTGCCGGGGCTGCGGGCGCTGGGCTGAGGCCGCCGTGGCCCGGAGTTGGCCTCCCGGCCCCCGGTTCGGCGAGGATCGAACCATGCACTCCCCGTCCGTCGACACCCCGCCCCGCCCGCCCGTCCCCCGCACCGCCGTCCGCTCGGCGATCGTCCTGGCGGTCTGCTCGGTGCTGCTGCTCACCCTCGTCGCGGCCAAGTGGCACCCTCTGATCTCCACCGACGGCGACATCTCCCGCACGACCCACCGCTGGGCGGTCGACGATCCGGACACCACCCAGGCGTTCCGCATCCTCACCGACTGGGTCTGGGACCCGGTGACGATGCGTGCCCTCGTCGCGGTCGTCGCGGTGTGGCTGATCTGGCGCCGGCGGGACTGGTGGACGGGCGTGTGGCTGCTGGTCACGGCCGCGCTGGGCACGGTGATCCAGCAGGGGCTCAAGGCCGCCGTCGACCGCCCGCGCCCGGTCTGGCCCGACCCCGTCGACTCCGCCCACTACGCCGCCTACCCCTCCGGCCACGCCCTGACCGCCACGGTGGTGTGCGGCCTCCTCGTCTGGCTGCTCCACCGCCACGGCGCCGCCCGCGCCCTGTGGGGTACGGCCCTGGCCGTCGCGATCGTCTCCGTGGTCGGCGTGGGCCTGACCCGCGTGTGGCTGGGCGTGCACTGGCCCTCGGACGTCGTCGGCGGCTGGCTGCTCGGGACGATGCTGGTGGCCGCGGCGGTGGTGGCCCACGCCCGCTGGCGCCCGGCCGTCGATGCGCAGCCACCCCTTCCCCGGCGTGGAACCCGGGATCAACAGGGTGCGTGAGAGCTGCTTCGGCCGCGTGTTCCGCGGCGGCGATCTTCCTGCGGAGTGGAACGCGACTCCCTAGGATCACCACCATGACCGCCGTATTGTTCGATTTCTCCGGAACCCTCTTCCGTGTCGAGTCCACCGAGTCCTGGCTGCGTGCCGGTCTGGCCGAGGCCGCGATCGTGCTGCCCGAGGGGGAGTTGGCCGAGACGGTGCGCGCGCTGGAGGCCGCGGGCGCGCTGCCGGGCGGGCCGAACCCCGTTCGGCTGTCCGAGGATCTCGCCCGCGTCTGGGAGATCCGGGACGAGAGCGCGGAGCTGCACCGCGCCGCGTACACCGGCCTCTCCCGGCAGGTGCCGCTGCCCGAACCCGGACTGCACGACACGCTCTACGACCGCCACATGAGGCCGACCGCCTGGTCCCCGTACCCCGACGCCGTGGAGGTGCTGCGGACACTGCGGGAGCGCGGGATCGGTGTCGGCGTGGTCAGCAACATCGGCTGGGACCTGCGCCCGGTCTTCCGCGAGCACGGCCTCGACGCCTACGTCGACACCTACGTCCTGTCGTACGAGCACGGCATCCGCAAGCCCGACGCCCGCCTGTTCGCGGCCGCGTGCACGGCGCTCGACGTCGATCCGCGGCAGGTGCTCATGGTCGGCGACGACCGGCGGGCGGACGGCGGTGCGGCGGCGCTCGGCTGCGGGGTGCACTTCGTGGACCATCTGCCGGTCGCACAGCGGCCGGACGGGCTGCGGCCGGTGCTCGACCTGGTCGGCCGCCCCGTCGGAGGCCAGGCCTGACCGTCCTGGACGATCCCCCGCGTCGCCCAGGACGGACGGCAGCCCGGACAAACCCCGCACGGGGGGTGGACCGGGACGCGCTGAGTATAGTTGGCTGGCAGCCAGTCAACGCAGGAGTTACAGGATGTCCCCGCGCAGCGCCTCGGTCAATGAAGAATTGCGACGGCGTTCCCGCGAGCGGCTGCTCCAGGCCGCCGTCGAACTGGTCAGCGAGCGCGGCTACGAGGCGACGACGCTCGGTGACATCGCGGACCGGGCCGGCTCGGCGCGCGGACTGGTGTCGTACTACTTTCCCGGCAAGCGCCAGCTCGTGCAGTCGGCGGTGCACCGGCTGATGCACCGCACGCTGGAGGAGGCGCTGGAGCGGGAGCCGCGCACCGAGGACGGCCGGGAGCGGATGGCGCGGGCCATCGACGCGGTCCTGGGGCTGGCCCGGGACCAGACGGTGCTGATGCGCCAGCACATGGCGGGGCTGCTCCAGGCGGAGGGCTTCGTGCAGTGCCCGGAGCAGCAGCGCCTCGCCGAGCTGCTGCGGGACACCGTCGTCCGGCACGGCTCGCGGGACGTCGACACCGACTATCCGATGCTGCGCAGCCTGCTCATGGGCGCCGTCTTCGCGATGGTGCTGCCGAAGGCGCCCATGCCGATCACGACGCTGCGCGCCGAGCTGTTCGCGCGCTACCGCCTCGACCGGGAACTCGGCGCCCCGCCGGAGACCACGGCGGTCTCCGGCGAGGCGTGCGGGATGGATCTGTCGCGGTTCTTCGCGACGGGCCGCGAACCGGACGCTCAGTCGAAGTAGTCCGGCTGGGTCTGCACGTTGAGCTCCCTGAGCCGGACCCGCTGTGCGGGGTCCGTCCGGCGGTCATGGATCTTCAGCACGTCGAGACCCTTGACCATGTCGTTCGAGTAGACGTACCCGTTGTAGTAGTACGCCGACCACGACCCGCCGCCCGTGAGCCGGTCGGTCGACAGCGGGCCCCGCTCGAAGTAGGCGATCTCCTTCGGGTGGCTGGAGTCGGTGAAGTCCCACACGGAGACACCGCCCTGGTACCAGGCCTGGACGGCGATGTCCCTGCCCTTGACCGGGATCAGCGAGGCGTTGTGGGCCACGCAGTTCTCGGTGTCCGCCTGATGGCGAGGGATCTTGTAGTAGCTGCGGAAGACCAGCTTGCGGTGGTCGCCCCGGCCGACGATGTCGTAGATGCCGTCGGCGCCCCGGTTCGGACCCGTCACCTCGTTGCAGGTCGCCGCACCTCCGCCGCCGAGCTCGTCCGTGAACACCACCTTGTCGGCCTTCTGGTTGAAGGTCGCCGAGTGCCAGAACGAGAAGTTGACGTTGTCCTGCACCCGGTCGATGACCTTCGGACGCTCGGGGTCCTTGAGGGAGAACAGGATGCCGTCGCCCATGCAGGCGCCCGCGGCGAGGTCCTTCGAGGGCAGGACTGTGATGTCGTGGCAGCCGGTGGTCTTGGAGACACCGGGGTTGGTGGGCCCACCCGGGTTGCCGCCGCCGTCGGGACCCTCGCCCGGGAACAGCACCGGGAAGCCGACGACCGCCGCCTTCTCGGGGGCCTTGCGCGGCACCTTGATGACCGAGATGCCGTCGTGCGGCGGTTGGCAGTCGGGGTATGCGGCGTTGGGGGCGTACGAGGAGACGTAGATGTAGACGTTCCTGCGCTCGGGCACCAGGGTGTGGGTGTGCGAGCCGCAGGCGGTCTCGACGGCGGCGACGTACTTCGGGTTCGCCTTGTCGCTGATGTCGAAGACCTTCATGCCCTCCCACGAGGACTTCTCGGTCGCGGGCTGCGAGGTGCTGTTGCAACTGCTGTCGCTGCGCGAGGAGTCGGTGGACAGGAACAGCAGGTCACCGGAGACGGAGATGTCGTTCTGCGAGCCGGGGCACAGCACCTGGGCGACCGTCCGCGGTGCCTTCGGGTTGCTGATGTCGAAGATGCGGAAGCCGTCGTAGTTGCCGGCGAAGGCGTACTTGCCCTGGAAGGCCAGGTCCGAGTTGGTGCCGGCGAGGGCGTCCTTGGGGATGTTGGCGAGGTGCTCGACGTTGGCCGAGTGGACGATCTCGTCCTGGCCGGGTAACTCGTCGTCCGGCGTCGCCCCCGCCGGGCCCGCGCTGAGCAGGGCGGCCAGGAGTCCCGCCGCGGTGGCGAGGACTCCCCAGGATCTGCGCCGCGTTCGGGGGTGGTTCAACAGGGTCACTGCGTCCTCCCTAGTTGCCGCTCATACGGGAGCGGCTCACGGTCCTCCGCAGTATCGTCTTGGTCATGCACAGACCAACAGAGGGCATGGCGTCCGATACGCCTCGACCAAGCACGAGACGCCCTCAACCCGCCTTTCCCAGGAGGCCGTTGTGCTCTTTCGCCGTGGGTTACGCGTCGCCCTCGCCACGGTCTCGCTCGCCGCGCTGACCGCCGTCGGGATCACGGCCTGCGACTCCGGTTCACACGCCGCGCCGGACACCCGGAGCGGGCCCTCGGTCCTCGTGCCCGGCAGACCCGGCGAGGCGAACCGCACCCTGTCCGCCCGGGAAGCCGCAGGCCGGCGCGTGGACGACGACACCCCCAACGCGGCGGACCTCGCCTACGCGCGCCGGATGATCGAGCACCACACCCAGGCTCTGGAGATGACCGAACTCGTTCCGGATCACGCCGAGTCGCAAAGCGTCCGCCGGCTCGCCTCGCGGATCGCCGCCGCGCAGGGACCGGAGATCGAGGTCATGAAGAGCTGGCTCAAAACCAACGGGGCCAAGGCCGACGCGACGAGCGGCGGCCACGAGCACGCCGCGATGCCGGGGATGGCGACCCAGGCACAGCTGGAGAAGTTGCGCGCGGCGCGGGGGAAGGCGTTCGACCAGCTCTTCCTCACCCTGATGATCAGCCATCACGAGGGGGCGATCACCATGGCCGTCGACGTCAAGACGGACGGCAACAACATCCGGATCGAGGAGATGGCCGACGACGTGGTCGCCGAGCAGACGAGCGAGATCACCCGGATGCGGGCCATGGAGTGAGCAACGGCCCCCACTCAGTGCCGGGCGTGACGCGGGGTCAGAAAACCGGCGTCACGCGCCCGGGAGATGAGCCTGAGGGAGCCGCGCCTGCTGCGCCCGGTCGCGCACATCACCGCGAGGACCGGGTCGACGCCGTCCTCCTGGGCCGCCCGGTACTCCTGGGCGACCAGCCACCGCCCCTCGATGCCGCGCGGCCAGGCGGGGCGGGCGCGCCTCGGCCCGGCGACGGTGCCCACCTCGTCGGCGCCGTCAGGGTCCCCCGCCTCGGCCTCGAGCCCGCACGCCTCGAACAGCGGCCCCTCGATCCAGTCGGCGAGCTCGGTCAGGTCGGCGAAGGACAGCGCCGGCTGGGCCCGGACGTCCTCGACGGAGACGCGCCCCTCGGCCACGACGGCCAGCGCCTCGACCCGGGCACCGTCGGTGAAGTCCAGGCGGACGCCGTACCACCGCGTCGCCTTCGCGTCCTCCCGCACTTCCCACGCGGGCCACACGGACACCGCACCGTCCGCCGGAGATCGGTCGGAAAGATCAAGAAAAGTTGCTTCCAGCACACACGCAACGTAACCGTGTGATCACATTCCATACGAAAGAACACGCACGCGCGCGTGCGGCGCGGCACCCTGTCAGCCGAGCGTCCACGGTGCGATGCTGGACGCGTGAGCGATCTCCTCTGATTCCTCGGGGCCCCTGGGCCCCTCGAGAAAAGGAGTTACGCCGTGCTGCGTGTCGCCGTCGTCGGCTCCGGGCCGAGCGGGGTCTACACCGCCCAGGGCCTCGTGGAGCAGGACTCCGGGGTGCTCGTCGACGTCCTGGACCGGCTGCCGTGCCCGTACGGACTGGTGCGCTACGGCGTGGCACCGGACCACGAGAAGATCAAGTCGCTGCAGAACACCCTGCGCACGGTCCTGGAGCACGAGCGGGTGCGGTTCCTCGGCGGTGTCCGGGTCGGCGCCGACGGAGTACCGGCCGAGCGGCTGCGGGAGCTGTACCACGCCGTCGTGTACTGCGTCGGCGCCGCGACGGACCGGCACCTCGGGATCCCGGGTGAGGAGCTGCCGGGCAGCTTCTCGGCCACGGAGTTCGTGTCCTGGTACAGCGCGCACCCGGACGCCGGGGCCGGCCGTTTCGTGCTGGAGGCGCGCTCGGCCGTGGTCGTCGGCGTGGGCAACGTCGCGGTCGACGTCACCCGCATGCTGGCCCGGGGCGCGACGGAGCTGAGCCCCACCGACATGCCGCAGGAGGCGCTCACCGCGCTGGCCGCGAGCCGGGTGACCGAGATCCAGATGGCGGGGCGACGCGGACCGTCCCAGGCCCGCTTCACCACCAAGGAGCTGCGCGAGCTGGGCGCCCTCCCGGACACCGACGTGATCGTGGACCCGGCGGAGCTGGCCCTCGACCCCGCGTACGCCGACCCCTCCGCCCTGCCCGCTCCGCAGCGCCGCAACGTGGAGGTGCTGCGCGGCTGGGCGGAGCGACCGCGGACGGGCGCCCCGCGCCGGATCCGGCTGCGGTTCTTCCTGCGCCCGGTCGAACTCCTCGCCGCCGGGGGCCGGGTGGCCGCGGTGCGCTTCGAGCGGACGGCGCCGGACGGACACGGCGGGGTGACGGGCACGGGGCGGTACGAGGAGGTCGCGGCGCAGCTGGTGCTGCGTTCGGTGGGCTATCGCGGGGTTGCGCCGGAGGGGCTGCCGTTCGACGCGGGGCGCGGGGTCGTGCCGAACCTGGCCGGGCGGGTGCTGCGCGACGGAGGAGTGGCGCCGGGCGAGTACGTGGCGGGCTGGATCAAGCGGGGCCCGACGGGTGTCATCGGCACCAACCGGCCGTGTGCCAAGGAGACGGTGACGTCCCTGCTGGCGGACGCCCCCGCGCTCGTCCGCAGGGAGCTGCCGGGAGATCCGGTGGCGGTGCTGTGCGCCGAGGGGATCGAACCCGTCGAGTGGGCGGGGTGGCTCGCCATCGAGCGGGCCGAGGTGGAACTCGGGGCCTCGCTCGGGCGTGGCGTGGTCAAGCTGCCGGACTGGGAGTCGCTGCTGGCGGCGGCGCGGGGAGCGGTTTCGTAGCGACACACGGGGGCAACTCCACGGAAATCGACAAACTGTTCACGTCGCCTACGGTCTCGTGCAGTCACAGCTGTCCCCACTCGACCCCCCGCCCTGGAGTGCCCCATGCCCACGACCGCACCCGTGCATCCCGTCGACGAGGTCCCGTTCCGCATCTCCGCGACCGACTGGCTGGAGGAGGGCGGCTGGACGGAGGACGACACGGTCCGCTTCGCGGGCGAGCTGCACGCCCACGGCGTCGACCTGCTCGACGTCTCCACCGGCGGCAACGCCTCGGGCGTACGCATCCCGACCTGCGCGGGCTACCAGGTAGCCGTTCGCCGCCCGGGTGAGGGCAATGACGCCGATGCCTGTCGCCGCGGTCGGTCTGATCACCGAGGTCGAACAGGCCGCGAAGATCGTGGAGAACGGCGAGGCCGACGCGGTGCTGCTCGGCCGCGAGCTGCTGCGCGATCCGTCCTGGGCGCGGGGCGCGGCACGGGAGCTCGGGGGCGAGGTGCGGGTGCCGGAGCAGTACCACCGCTCCGTGTGACCTCACCGGGCTTGCGCCTCACCACCGGACTGTGTGACGTCACCGGGTTCGCGCCTCACCACCGCTCTGCGTGACCTCAGCCGGCCTGCGCCTCACCCGCGCTCCGTACGACCTCAGCCGGCCTGCGCCGAGTCCTCGGCCGGGCGTCGGTAGACGCCGGCGTGCCGGTGCAGGTGGTGCAGGTCGACCAGGTAGCGGCGCAGGGTCACGTGGTCGACCTGCCCGCCCTCGCACCAGACCCGGAGCCGGTCGTTGACCTCGCGCTCCGTGTACGCCCGGCCTGGCTCGAAGGTGCGCTCCGCGAGGTGGCGCAGCACGAGTGTCTTGCGGTTCCACTGGGCCGGCAGCCGCACCAGGCGCCCGTCGCGCACGAAGGTGCGCAGCACCATCTCGGCTCGCTCGTCGCCGGTGCCGTGGTCCTGCGCCGGACGGGGCTCGGCCGCGTCGCGTGCGAGTTCGCGCAGTCGGTCGTACGACACCGTGAGGCCGCCGTCGGCCGCCGTGACGATCCGGCCGTCCTGGAGCCGGCGCAGCGCGACGAGGGCGCCCTTGGAGGTGAGCCCGGCCCGCTCGGCGACCTCCTCGGCACTCGTGGCGCCCAGCGCCACGGCGGCGAAGGCCCGCGCACGGTTCTCGTCGGCCAGCAGCCTGACCACGTCGTCGGACGTCATCCTCGACACTCTCCGTCCTCGCAGAGCGGGGCGGGCGACAGGGCCCCGCACACCCGATCCCCGGGACGCTACCCCTCCGACCGCTCCCCCGCTCGGGAATTTCCGCGTGCGGCCAGGCGGGCCGCACGCGGATTGATGCACCGTCAGTTCTATGTGCAGGCAGCCCCGTTGAGGGTGAAGGCGCCGGGTGCCGCGCTGTTGCCGGTGTGGTTCGCCTGGTAGCCGATGGTGACGCTCGCGTTCGGCGCGATCGTGCCGTTGTACGACACGTTGGCGGCCGTCACCGCGCCGGAGGCCGGGCTGTAGGTGGCACCCCAGCCGTTGGTGATGCTCTGGCCGGAGGGCAGGGTGAAGCCCAGTTTCCAGCCGTTGATCGCGGTGGTGCCGGTGTTGGTGAGGGTCACGGATCCGGTCAGACCGGTGCTCCAGGCGTTGGTGGACGCCGTCACCTTGCAGCCGCCCGGCTCGGGCTGGGGCGCCGGGCCGGAACCATTCAGGCCGAAGAACGTGAGGACGCGTTCTCCCATGCCCCACTTGTACAGGTCGTGGCCGACGCCCTGGAGGGCGACGGCTTCGACCGGAGCCCGGTCACCGGTGCCGCCGTAGCGGGAACGGGACCAGCCCGACTGGGGCGAGTCGGTCACGGACGGGGTCTGGCTGACGCCCTGTACGTTCGTCCACTGCTTGACCTCCTCCCCGTAGTTGTGGAAGCGCAGCACGTCGTCCTCGGTGCCGTGCCACAGCTGCATCCTCGGCCGGGCGCCGGTGTAGCCGGGGTAGGCGTTGCGGGCGATGTCGCCCCACTCCTGGGGGGTGTGGGTGATGCTGCCACCGGAGCAGGTGCTGTTCCACTCGGAGCCGTCGGTGGTGGCGAAACAGCCGAAGGGGACGCCCGAGAAGGCGGCGCCGGCCGCGAACACGTCGGGGTAGTCGCCGAGCAGGACGTTGGTCATCATGGCGCCGGAGGAGATGCCCACGGCGAAGATCCGGCTGGTGTCGGCGGAGTAGGTGCGGGTGGTCCAGTCGATCATCGACTTGATGCCGACGGGGTCGCTGCCGCCGCCGCGCTTCAGCGCCTGCGGCGAGGCGACGTCGAAGCACTTGCTGCTGCGGGTGACGGACGGGTAGACCACGATGAACCCGTAGCGGTCGGCCAGTTGGGCGTACTCGGTGCCGTTGTACATGGCGGGGCCGGAGCCCGTGCAGTAGTGCACGGCCACCACGACCGCCGGGCGCGCCGTGACGTTCGCCGGCACGTAGATGTACATCTGGAGGTTGCTGGGGTTCGTACCGAAGTTGGTGACCTCGGTGAGCGTCGCGGCGGGGACCGCGGTGGCGGCCTCCGTGCGGGCCGAGGCGGCGGGTGCGGTGAGGACGGTGGCCGCGAGTAACGGCACCAGGGCGGCGAAGAGCGCCATGAGCACCGAACGCGGCGATCGCCTCGCCCAGTTGGTGATGCGGGGGGTGGTGGACACGTTCTGTCCCTTCTGGTCAGCGGCTCGGGGGACGTCGTGCGTGGGTTCAGCAGGCGGAGTTGGTCTGGGTCACCAGGCCAAGACGCCAGGGCAGTTGCGAGTAGTCGCCACTCGCGCCGGGGTCCATCCCCTGGTAGAGGAAGCGGAGCCGGCACGGGTTGATCGTGAGGGTCTGGTCGACGCCGTCCCGGATGAGCTCGCCGTGGCTGAGGTCCGTCGTCCAGGCGGACCGGCCCGCCGCGAAGGTCACGTTGGTGGAGCGCAGGAACGGGTTGGCCTCGGTGTCCGCCAGGGGGGTCCAGGTGCCGCCCAGGCTGTCGGCCGTCCAGGCGCGGAAGTAGCGTCGCCAGTCGGACTTGGTGGCCAGGGCCTCGACGAGCATCAGGTACTTGCCGCTGTTGCCCAGGCGGTAGACGTTGCTCGCCTCGAAGAGGTCGAAGCGGTTGGGTTCGGACAGCACGATCGTGGTGTCGCGGAAACCGTTCGGGAACTCGGCGACCGTGGTGCGGGAGCGGTACTGGTGGCCGTTGTCGTCGGAGAAGAACAGGTAGCAGTCGGTCTTGTCGCAGATGGTCCAGAAGTCGAGCCATCCGCCGGTGCCCTTGTTCTGCGTGACCACGGGCGGCTCACTGTCGAAGAAGTACTTCGGCGCGCTCCAACTGCCGGGCTTGGAGGGGTCGTCGGTGGTGGAGTACGACGGCGGACCGGTCTGGTAGACCATGTACCACTTCTTCTGCGGCGCGAAGTAGAACACCTGCGGGGCCGCGGCGTAGCGGTTGCCGATGTTCGGGTTGGCGTCGAGGAAGGTCTGCGGTGCGGCGGCGGCCTGCGAGAAGTCTCGGAAGCTGGTGTGTCCCAGGCTCCACGCCCCGGCGGTGTCGGCGGTCGTGTAGTAGACGTGCCAACGGTTCTTGTACCGGATGATCGTCGGGTCCTTGACCGATACGACCGGGTGGGTCGCGTCCGGCTTGGGGCTGATCAGCGGGCCGCTCGAGGTCCAGGTGAAGGCCCCGGGGAGCGGCCCGGACCGACCGGTGCCCGCGTCCCCGGCGGCCGCCGGCCCCGGTGACAGGGCCAGGCCGGCGACGGCCAGCAGAAGCAGCACCAGGCCGCTGACGAAAGTGCGCGTGCGCGGAGTCGGCATCGACTCGCCCTTCTCGGAAAGGGAAGCGTCAGCACCGCATGGTGGCATGGACACGACTGCCATGGAAGCGCTCCCACGCTACCGAGGGAAGCCGCTTGCCGTCACCAGGGCCGGCCGAATGTGTTCTGCGCAAAGCGTTGACTAGAAAGCGCTTGCCCCCTACGTTCCGTTCAGCAGTGTGACCCACCCCCACACAGCGAGTCGCGCAGCAGAGCCCCCGCGGCCCGGGGAAGTGCACTCCTCAGGCCGTAGCGAGAATCCGCCACCGTCACACTGCCCGCGCGCGGTGATCAGAATGGCGTACGACATTCACATACATAGCCAGAAAGTCCTCTGAAGGGACGCACCCGCATGCGTACATGCCCCCCACGTACACACGCGCAAAGATCCGCTCTCGGCGCCGCCGTCGCCGCTCTCGCCACGGTGACCGTTCTCGCCGTCCCCCAGTCGGCCGGGGCGGCCGAGAGCTCGCCGGTCGGGTTCGGCGCCGGGACGACCGGCGGCGGGAGCGCCTCGTCGGTCACCGTCTCGACGCTCTCCGCCTTCAAGACCGCGGTGACGGGCAACTCGGCGAAGGTCGTGAAGGTCAACGGTCTGATCACGCTGAGCGGTCAGGTCGACGTCGGGTCCAACACGACGGTACTGGGCGTGGGTTCGTCGTCCGGGTTCACCGGCGGCGGTCTGCGGCTGAAGAAGGTCACCAACGTCGTCATCCGCAACCTGAACATCAGCAAGCCGCTCGCGCCGTCCGACGGCGTCACCGTCGAGTCGTCCACGAAGGTGTGGATCGACCACAACTCCTTCTCGGCCGACCGCGACCACGACAAGGACCACTACGACGGGCTGCTGGACATCAACCACGGCTCCGACAACGTCACCGTGTCCTGGAACACCTTCAAGGACCACTTCAAGGGCTCGCTCGTCGGCCACAGCGACAACAACGCGAGCCAGGACACCGGGCACCTGAAGGTGACGTACCACCACAACTACTTCAGCAACGTCTACTCGCGCATCCCCAGCCTGCGCTTCGGCACCGGGCACTTCTACGACAACTACGTCGTCGGCGCCGAGACCGCGGTCCACTCCCGCATGGGCGCGCAGATGCTGGTCGAGAACAACGTCTTCCGCTCGACGAAGGTCGCGGTCACCACGAACCGCAGCAGCGACGTCGACGGATACGCCAACCTCCGCGGCAACGATCTCGGTGGAGCCGCGACCGAGATCTCCCGGACCGGCACGTTCACCAGTCCTCCGTACAGCTACACCGCCGAGCCGGCCTCCTCCGTCGTCGCCTCGGTGACGTCCGGTGCGGGCGCCGGGAAGCTCTGACCATCCCCGTCCCCCAGCAGGAAGAAGGAATCGGGACATGACTTCTTCGTTACGTTCGCGCACCCGCGTGCGCGCACTGACCGGCGTGCTGGCCGCTCTCGGCCTGTCGGTTGGCATGATCATGACAGACAGTGGTCTGTCCACCCAGGCGAACGCCGCCACCTGGCCATCCGCCAACGGCAGCCAGGGGGTCTCCTCCACCATCCCCGTCTCCGGCACCAAGGACTACGGGATGAAGCGCCTGTACGGCACCGGCGACCTGGGCAGCGGCAGCCAGGACGAGGACCAGGGCCCGATCCTGGAACTGGCCGACGGCGCCACCCTGAAGAACGTCATCATCGGCGCCCCGGCCGCGGACGGCGTCCACTGCAAGGGCAGCTGCACGCTGCAGAACGTGTGGTGGGAGGACGTCGGCGAGGACGCCGCCACCTTCAAGGGCTCCTCCTCGTCGAGCGTCTACACCGTCTACGGCGGGGGCGCGAAGGCCGCCAGCGACAAGGTGTTCCAGTTCAACGGCGCGGGCAAGCTGGTCGTCTCCAAGTTCGCCGTGCAGAACTTCGGCACCTTCGTCCGGTCCTGCGGCAACTGCAAGACACAGCACAAGCGGACGATCATCCTGAACACCATCGAGGTGACCGCCCCGGGCGGCCGGATCGCCGGCATCAACACCAACTACGGCGACAGCGTGGCGCTGCGCGCCATCACCGTCGTCGGTGACAGCAGCAAGAAGATCATCCCCTGCCAGAAGTACATCGGGAACAACACGGGTGCGGAGCCGCCCAAGGACGGCACCAGCGCCGACGGCACGTACTGCAACTACACGGCGTCCGACATCACCTACAGGTAGACCCCCCACGGTGAAGGCGGCCGTACGGAGCGTCCCCGCACGGCGCTCCGTACGGCCGCTGCCCGTCCCGCGCCACGGCGGCGCGTCATGGCCGCCGCATCACGCCCGCACCGCCTCGATCACTTCCCGCTGATAGTCCGCGTAGGCGGCCCTCAGGTCGGCGCCCGGCCAGCCCTCGGGGAGGAGCCGGGGAGGGAGCACGGGGTCGGCGAGCAGGTGGCGTACGACGGCCGCGTAGGCGGTGAAGCGGTCGGCGGGGCCGTGGGCCCGGCCGATGTGTGCGAGCAGGGCACGGGACGTCGCCACCCAGGCGTCCAACGGCCACAGTGCGGCCGCCAGTTCACGCTCGGGCAGGCCGGGGCGGGCGGTGTAGTGCTGGGCCACCTCGTTGAGGTTCTCCGGCAGGACCCGGCTGAGGTTGGCGGGCCGCAACCAGACGCCCTCGCGCAGTTCCGCGAGGCGCAGGGCGGTCAGACGGCCGCGCAGTTCGGCGCGTTCGGCGGGGCCGCGGCCGGTCGCCGTGATCACGACCATCTCCCAGTCGCCCTCCCACACGCGCGTGCCGGGGCGCACCGCGTCGTCCTGGCGGCGCTGGCGTTCCAGCAGGCGGTCGCTCAGGCGGTAGCCGGTGTCGGTGCGCCGCAGGTCACCGGCGGCCACCATGCGGCTGAGCGCGGCCCGCAGCGTGGACCCGCCGACTCCGAAGGGCTCCACCACGCGGACGAGGGCCTTCACCGGCAGCTCGGGCGGATGCGTGCCGAGCAGCAGGCTCAGCACGACCGACCGCGCGGACAACGGCCGCAGATCGACCTCGCCGGGCTGCGCTGACACGTTGATCCGCATGGTCACGTACTTTACGTGCGCCCGCACCTGTTGCACTATTGCTGCGACCGCAGCGAGAGTGCAACATGGTCGTATGGTCTCCACACTCGCGCACGAGCGGTCCACCACTCACGACGTCACCAACCAGGCCCCGCCCCTGACGCCGTACGACGCCTCCGAGGACACAGCCCTTCTCGAGGGGCTGCGCCGGGAGGGCGCCGGCTGGGCCGAGGGGGACGTCCGGCGGCTCGGCCTGCGGGCCGGGAGCGAGGAGGCGCAGGAGTGGGGGGACCTGGCCAATCGCCACGAGCCCGAGCTGCGCACGCACGACCGGTACGGCCACCGCGTCGACGAGGTCGACTTCCATCCCAGCTGGCACGAGCTGATGCGGGTCGCGGTCGCCGAGGGCCTGGCCGGCGCGCCCTGGGCCGACGACCGGCCCGGCGCCCATGTGGCCCGTACGGCGGGCGGGCTCGTGTGGGGGCACACCGACGCCGGGCACGGCTGTCCGACGTCGATGACGTACGCCGCCGTCCCCGCGCTGCGCCGCCAGCCGGACCTCGCGAAGGTGTACGAGCCGCTGCTCACCGGCCGTGAGTACGACCCCGGACTGCGTGTGCCGACCGACAAGCGGGGGCTGCTCGCGGGCATGGGGATGACCGAGAAGCAGGGCGGCTCCGACGTCCGCACCAACACGACCGCGGCGACGCCCACGGCCGAGCCCGGCGTGTACACCCTGCGTGGGCACAAGTGGTTCACGTCGGCCCCGATGTGCGACGTGTTCCTGGTGCTCGCCCAGGCACCGGACGGGCTGTCCTGCTTCCTGGTGCCGCGCGTGCTGCCCGACGGGAGCCGCAACACCTTCCGCATCCAGCGGCTGAAGGACAAGCTCGGCAACCGCTCCAACGCCTCCTCCGAGCCCGAGTTCGACGGGACCGTCGCCTGGCTGGTCGGACCGGAGGGGCAGGGCGTCAAGACGATCATCGAGATGGTCAACTGCACCCGTCTGGACTGCGTGATGATGTCGGCGACGCTGATGCGCAAGACGCTCGTCGAGGCGGCCCACCACGCGCGTCACCGCAGCGCCTTCGGGGCGCGACTGGTCGACCAGCAGCTGATGCGCAACGTGCTGGCCGATCTGGCGCTGGAGTCGGAGGCCGCCACGACGCTCACGCTGCGGCTGGCGGGCGCGGCCGACCAAGCGGTGCGCGGCGACGCAGGCGAGCGGGCACTGCGTCGGATCGCCACGGCGGTCGGCAAGTACTGGGTCACCAAGCGGGGCCCGGCCTTCACGGCGGAAGCCCTCGAGTGCCTCGGCGGCAACGGCTACGTGGAGGACTCCGGGATGCCCCGGCACTACCGCGAGGCTCCCCTGCTGTCGATCTGGGAGGGGTCGGGAAACGTCAACGCCCTCGACGTGCTGCGGGCGTTGACCCGGGAACCCGGTACCGCGGACGCCCTGTTCGGCGAACTGGCCCTGGCGCGCGGTGCGGACGCCCGGCTGGACGCGGCCGTGACCCGGCTGCACGGGCTGCTGGCGAAGGGGTCGCAGGCGGGCGCCCGGCGACTGGTGGAGCTGATGGCGCTGGCCCTCCAGGGCTCCCTCCTGGTCCGGTACGCCCCGGCCGCCGTCTCCGACGCCTTCTGCGCGACCCGGCTCGGCGGCGACTGGGGGCATGCCTTCGGCACACTCCCGGACGGCGCCGACCTCGACGCGATCCTGGACCGGGCGCTGCCCGGCGGTCACTGACACACAACGGTTCGCGGACAGTCGCCGCGCGATTCCGCTTCGTTGTCAGTGGCGTGGTGCAGACTCGCGATCAGCCTGCACTTCGCCTTTTGGAGGACAAGGTTGTTCACGGGGATCGACGGGGTCGACTGGGCCTCGATGCGGCATGCGTACGGCAGTGCGGAGGACGTTCCCGGGCTGCTCAGGGGACTCGCCTCCACGGACCCTGCCGAGCGGGAGACAGCGCTCGACGGGATGTACGGCGCGGTGCACCACCAGGGAGACGTGTACGACTCGACACTCGCCTGCGTCCCGTTCCTGTTCGCCCTCGCCGGGCGGGAGGAGGTGCGGGACCGGGGCGGGATCGTGGAGTTGCTGGTCAGCATCGGCGGCGAAGGGGACGGGGACGGGGGCGGCGAGGAGGGGGCGGACGACGGAGAGGACAACTACGGGAAGGCGCGCGCCGCTGTCCGGGCGGGGGCCGAGGCCTTCGTCGGGCTGACCGCCGATCCGGACGCGGGTGTGCGGCGGGCGGCGCCCGAGGCGCTCGTACGGTTCCTGGACGCACCGCGACGGGTGCTGGAACTGCTGCGGGAGCGACTCACGGTGGAGCGGGACGATCAGGTCCTGACCGCGCTGATCGGGAGCCTCGGGCTGTTCGCCCGGCGCCACCCCGCACTCGCCGCCGAGGCGGTGGACCTGCTGACGGCACAGAGCGCGCCCCCGTACGGGCCGGGGCCGCGGCTGGCCGCGCTGGGTCAGCTGGCGGGCTGCGCGCCCGACCGCCTCCCGGCCGACCTGGTGGACACGGTCGTGGAGCTACTCAGGGACAGGTCGCGGCGGCCCTGCCGTCCGGACGAGCCGGACCGCCCCGACACGAACACGCTCGTCGGCCGATTGCGACGGCTGCGGCCCTCGGACGAGGAGGGCTCGCAGCTGCTGCGGACCCTGCACGCCGCGCTCGGCGGCCGGGTGACCGACCGGATAGCCCTGCTGCGTGGGCAGTTGACCAGCCCGGACCCGACCGACCGGTGCAACGCGGTGTGGATGTCGACCGGGCTGATGCGGGAGTGGCGCGCGGACTACACGGAGTGCGTGGCGCTCATCGGCACGCAACTGCACGCGGAGGAGGACCGGCTGCGGGAGGCCGCGGTGTCCGTCCTCGTCGACCTCTTCGAGCTGGCCGTTCCCGCCGCCGACGACCTGCATGCGCTGGTGGAGTCCCGGCCCGACCTGTGGATACGGCGCTGGGAGCACGGGTCGCCGACGCTGGGTGACCCGCTCAAGGCCCTGGCGCGCTGCGGGGATCGGCGGGCGGTACCGGTGCTGGCGCAGGTGCTGGCGGGGGCGGTCGTACCCGACGACCTGGGGCAGGTGATCCCCTGTCTGGGCCCTGCCGCCGCTCCGCTCGCGCCCGCCCTGCTGCACAGATTCGGTGGCGTGCCCGTGGACGCGCCCGACACGTACGACCGAGCCGCGTCCCTGATGTCGGCCCTGGCGGGGTTGCGCGACGCGCGGGCGGTGCCGGAGGTGCTGCGGCTGCTGCGGGGCGTGCCGGAGAGCTCGCGCCTGCGGGACACGATCGTGGAGGCGTGCGTTCACGCACTCGGCGCGTTCGGGCCCGCCGCGGGCGAGGCGGTGCCGGTGCTGCGCGGGCTGCTGGACACCGAGCAGGCGGTCGCGGCGGCGGGCGCGCTGTGGTCGGTGGAGGGGGATGCGGCCGCCGTACTGCCGGTGCTGCTGCGGGCGGTCGCCGGGGAGGACGGCTACCGTCGGCGACGGGCCATCGAGGCCCTGGAGCAGCTGGGCCCACCGGCCCGCCCCGCCCTGCCCGAGCTGCGCCGGATCGTGGACTCCGGCTCACTCTGGGAACGGATGTGGGCCGCGTGCGCACTGTGCCGGATCACCGAAGGCCCGGGCCCCGTCCTCCCCGTGCTCCGGTCCACCTGGACCGAGGAGCCCGACACCCGCACCACCATCGCCGCCTGTCTCGCCGCGATGGGCCCGGCGGCGGCTCCGGCCCGCGACCTCCTGGAAACCGAACTGGCTTCTCCTCGACGGCACCTGGCGCAGTCCGGAGAGTACGGAAGCTACGAGATTCACTCGGACGAGCGGTTGTTGCGGGCTTGTAGGGAGGGGTTGGTTGGGGGCGCGGGTGCGTGATGGGGGTGCGGAGGGCGGGGGCCGTGATGCGGGTGCCTGGGGGCATGGGTGGTGATGCGGTTCGGGGCGGGCAGGGGGTACCTCGGCCTTCGCCCATCGGTGTGGGGAGCCACTGCCCGTGGCCGGACAGCGGGCAGCGAGCAGCGGGCAGGCACCGCACGACCGGTCTTTCCGCACGAACCGCGCGTCGGCCTGCCGAAGGCCCCGTGGGCCGGTCATTGCGCCCGGTGGTGCGGCCGCCCCGCTGCCGTCAGCCCGTTTTGCGGCCCCACAGGGGCCCGAGGAGGGCCCACTCCGCGTCCCACTGGTCCATGCGGTGGCGTTCGAGGCGGCCGCGGAGGGCGCGGCCGCCGAGGAAGGGGACGGCGGCGGCGCTGACCCCGGCGAGGCCGCCGATGAGGGAGGCGCGTAGCTGGGCCTGGGAGACCGTGGCGGGCTTGGTGACCAGACGGCCCTCGGGGTCCGTCCAGACGGTGACCGGGGCGCCGGCCGCGCTGCCCGCCTCGACCCGGGCCTGACCGGAGTGCGCGGAGCCGTCCGTCGCGGTCCAGCTCACCTTGGCCCAGACCCGCTCACCGCCGGCCGCCCCGGGGTGCACGGGGGCCGTGCCGGGGGCCTTCTCGGTGAGGTGGGCCACGACGGGGCGCCACTCGACGCGTTCCCTGGCCAGACCGTGCTCCACGGACCGGGCCGCTGTGAAACCGGCGAGCACCCCGGCAAGAACGGTGACTGCCCAGGCAGCGAGCAGCACCCAGCTCTCCACCGCGTCGGCCCGGCGTTTGAGAGGGTTGCTTCGCCACCGCCACAGCCAGACCTTCGGACCACGGAACGCCATCGAAGGCTTCCTCCTCACGAGCGCACGAACATCCCGACCGCCCTCCCATACGGGAGATGCGTTCGTGATGCTCACGGCAAGTCCACCGGTTCGACGGTGCCAGGCGTCCCGCGGTCCCCGTCGGCACCCTCGCGAAAGTGGCTGGTTCCGTATGTGTACCGACCTCACGCGACCGCTCTGACCTGCGGTGACGCCGATTCCAGAGGTGACTGTCAGTGGCGGGGTGCAGACTGGCCGGTGTCTGGGACAAAGACGTCGCGGAGGTGAGCGGAATGACCGAGGTACTACTGGCCGTGGGCACGCGCAAGGGCCTGTTCATCGGGCGTCGGCGCGGTGGCGCATGGGAGTTCGACGAGACGCCCTACTTCAACGCGCAGGCGGTGTACTCGGTCGCCATCGACACGCGTGGCGACGATCCCCGCCTGCTGGCCGGCGGCGACAGCGCGCACTGGGGACCGTCCGTGTTCCACTCCGACGACCTGGGCCGCACGTGGACCGAACCGGCCCAGCCCGCCGTCAAGTTCCCCCAGGACACCGAGGCCTCACTGGAGCGGGTGTGGCAGCTGCACCCGGCCGCGGCGGAGCCCGACGTGGTGTACGCGGGCACGGAACCGGCCGCGCTGTACCGCTCGGAGGACCGCGGGGAGAGCTTCGAACTGATCCGCCCCTTGTGGGAGCATCCCACGCGCTCGAAGTGGGTGCCGGGCGGCGGCGGAGAGGGCCTGCACACCGTGCTCACCGACCGGCGCGACCCGAAGGTGGTGACGGTGGCCGTCTCGACGGCCGGCGTGTTCCGAACGGCCGACGGCGGAGCGAGCTGGGCCCCGGCCAACCGCGGGGTCTCCGCCGTGTTCCTGCCCGACCCCAACCCGGAGTTCGGGCAATGCGTCCACAAAGTCGCCCGTGACGCGGCGACCCCGGACCGCCTGTACCTGCAGAACCACTGGGGCGTGTACCGCAGCGACGACGCGGGCGCGCACTGGACCGACATCGGCGAGGGCCTGCCGTCCACGTTCGGCTTCGCCGCGGCCACTCACCCCCACCGGGGTGACACGGCGTACGTGTTCCCGATCAACGCCGACGCGGACCGCGTCCCAGCCGACCACCGATGTCGCGTCTTCCGCACGGCGGACGCCGGCAGAACGTGGCAGCCGCTTACGGCGGGACTGCCCCAGGAGGACCACTACGGCACGGTCCTGCGGGACGCGCTGTGCACGGATGACGCGGACCCGGCGGGCGTGTACTTCGGCAACCGCAACGGCGAGGTGTACGCGTCGGCCGACGACGGCGACAGCTGGCGGCAGTTGGCATCGCACCTGCCCGATGTGCTGTGCGTGCGCGCCGCGGTCGTCGGATGAGCCGAAGGACCACGACGGGGCACTTGTCGAGCTGTGGCCACCGGTTGATCGCCGCCGCCCGCACGGCAGTAGGTGACGCCCGTGGCACCACGACCGTTGCATGAGATCGTCGAACCGGGCTGGGCGAGCGCCCTGGAACCCGTCGCCGGACGGATCGCCGAGATGGGCGACTTCCTGCGCGCGGAGATCGCCGCGGGACGCACCTACCTTCCGGCCGGGGCGAACGTCCTGAGGGCCTTCCAGCAGCCCTTCGACGAGGTGCGGGTCCTGATCGTCGGTCAGGACCCGCATCCGACCCCCGGTCACGCAGGAATCGGATGTCGGATACGGGTCGAGAGTCTCCTCCGAAACGCTTGAACGTCCGGAACCCTCAACGTCGACGATCACCTCGATCCCCGGCATCCGGGCAATCACCAGCGTCGGAAGCAGTCATGCCACATCAGCCCTGGTCGGGCTCCGCGCTCCGCCGTGGACCCGCCCCACTGAACCGAGCGGCAGGCCGTCTGTGCGCCGCATCCACTTCCTCTCCCCCGCGGCCATGGGGATCACGCGGACCCCAGGGCTTCGGCATAGTTGCGTGATGTCCGTTTCGTGATCACGTGAGGCCGAGTAGTGCGAGTGGGCGTTTTGGGTCGCGGGAGTTGGCGCGGAGTGCACCGGCGATGCGTAGGGCGCCGATGGCGAGGTTGCGCCAGGTGGCCATGGTGCGGGGCGCGTTGCCGGTGCGAAGTTGGGAGGCGTCCTCGGCGAAGGTGGTGTCCCGCACGTGGTGCAGGGCCTCGATCTGCCAGTGCGAGCGGATCATGTTCGCGAGCTGGGCGGGAGTGGCCGGCCCGGCACTCAGGCTGGTGACCGCGTTGACGGTCTTGATGCTGACCTTGCCGCTCTTGCGCTGCAGGCGGCGCCGCTTGAGCTGAACGGCCTGGCGGGCGCCGGGGAAGAGCAGGTTGTTCACGGTGCACTCGCGCTGGGTGTGCATGGCGTCGCTGGTCACAACGGTGTCGGCCAGGTCGGCGAGAGTGTCCAGTAGGGGTTGGAAGCAGGTGATCTCGTTCGTCTTGTCCCCGACGTCCAGCTGGGCGAGGACCAGGCGGCTAAAGATCTTTGATGGCTGGGGTTACGGCGGTTGGAGGTCGAGTCCGGTCTTGGCCATGAGGCCCTCGATGAGACCGGGTCGGTACTGCATCCGTTTGAGCCGGGTCTTCGCTAGTGTCTCCCCAAGACTACGACAAACGTCTCGCACGACCCGCCCCACCCTCCTGGGCGCTTTCGGTATGGAATCCGCGCCTCAATGATATCCGGAAACCACATCATCTGGCTTGATCGGATTCTTGCGGCGCCACATATATCGCGAGAACTCCACCGCACCGGTTACCGCGAACGCGAGCCCGACGCCGACGGCGACAGAAAGGAGCGAATTCTCCTGGAAGAAGACACCGCCGAGGTATCCCGACAGTGCGGTATAGGTACTCCATGTGGAGGTGGAAATGGCAACATACAGCATGAACTTGCGCAGCGGGTATCTCACGACCCCCGCCGTTCCTGTGGCGAGATAGCGTCCGACCGGAATGAATCGCGTGGAGACGAGTACAAAACCGCCGCGTGATTCGATTTCGCGCTCGAACCAGTCATACGCCTTCCGGCGCTTGGTGCCAACTGGCAGGCGCTTTAATGCGCGTTCCCCCATCAACCGGCCGATGGAGTAGGGAGCGAGGTCGCCGAGAAAGGCGCCGACCGTCGTAGCAGCGATGACAAGCATGATATTCGTCTGCCCGGTTGCGCCGGCGACGCCTGCGAGGATCACGACGGGTTCACTCGGGATCAACGGGAGGAAAGAGTCGAGTAAGGATACCGCGATGAGTACGGCGTAGAGCGCAGGCGACGCTATCAAAGATTCGGCGAGGTTTATCCAGTCCGGCATCTGCATCGCCTCCTGTCATATGGATATGGAAATTCATGGGTGATTCCCTAATTCTTGGAGGCGCTGATGGGGTGGCGGATGCTCGGTCTCCCAAGGTTTTGGTGCAGGGTTCGGGTTGGCGTGGCGGCCGCCCTGCAGCGAGCAGGTTGTCCCGTCGGCCGGTGTCAGGTGGCGGGTGCCGTGGTGAGCATCCAGCGGCTGAACGCGGCGTAGCGTTGCGCGAATTCGACTGCGTTGTCGGCATGTTCGACGGCAGCGGAGTGCTCGCGGACCGTATCGAAGCGGGCGCTGCGGGCATGCTCGTAGGTGGTGAGGGCTTTTTCCAGGTCGGCCTCGGCTGTCAGGCTGCTGCGCAGGACGCCGACATCTTCGATGCCGAGGGTGCCGCCGGAAGCGATGTGGGGGGACAGGCCGTGCGCGGCGTCGCCGATCAGAGCGACGCGCGTGCTGGTCCAACGGGGCAGTTCCGGGACCAGCGTGACCTGGTTCTCCAGGATGGATTCCTCCGGCGTTTCGGCAATCATGGACAGGAGGTCGTCGTTCCATCCCGCCTCGGCCAGATTCCGCGCGCGTTCCAGTGCCCGTTCGCGCTTGCTTCCGGTGAGCGGTCCGGCGTCGAACTGGTTGACCATCCACATGGTCCGGTCGCGAGCGATCCTCGCGTATCCGCCGCGGGTTCGGCGGTGGCCGACAGTGAGCACGGTGGCCTCTGATTTTTGGTTGCCGGTCGGCACGATCGCGCGCCAGGCGTAGTGGCCGGAGTGCGTAACGGTGTCGCTCCCCGGCACCAGCTGCTTGCGGACGTTTGAGTGGACGCCGTCCGCGCCGATCAGTAGATCTGCGCGAAGTGTCTCGCCGTTGGCGAGGTGCACGACGACGTCCGATGCGGTCTCGGTATATCCGGTCGCGTGGGCGTCGAGGCGGATTCGGTCGCGACCGATGGTGTCGGCCAGAAGATTGTTCAACTCGGGGCGCGGTACGAGGAGGAACCGGTGATCGCTGTCGGTGTGACCAGGTGCACGGACCGGATCGCCGGCAGGGTTGAAGAACCATGTGTTCTGTTCGATGCCCATGTCACGGATTGCGGGGCCGATGCCGAGGTGGTCGAACTCCCGTAACGCGTTGGCCCACAGGCCGATGCCGGCGCCGACGGCTCGAATGCGCGGTGCCTGTTCCAGCACGATGACGTCGTGGCCGATGAGTTTGAGGGAGGCCGCGGTTGTGAGCCCTACGAGGCCGCCGCCGACGATCACCGTGGATTTCGTGGACAAGTTCTTTACTCCTTCGCGTTGACGGACCGGGGTGCCGGGGTCGCCGCCGAGACGGGCAGGTGTCTGAAGGCTCATAGCAGGAGTTGCGTTGCCGGCTCGTCAGTGAGTACCGATGCGGTAGGCAAGGGCTTCCTTCATCAGCGAGGTGCGGCCGGAGGCACGTCTCGACACTACGAGCAGCCGTCGATTGCTTCAAATACAATGTGGTCAATAAGTGATTTACTCGCACGCATTTGACTCGCGGTGCACGCCGACACGCTGCATGCCGCGTGTCCGTGACAGCGCACAGACAATGACCTTGCCCGAAGGGCTCGCGCAGCCGGGACTCGCCGTTAATGGCGACGACACCTCTGCCGCACCCAGACCCCGTCCGCAGTGGATTGCCGTGGCTACGCGCCATGTCGACTGGTGGCGCGCCTTGTCGGCGTCTCGGCGACCGGGCTACTGGCGGCCTTTGGCGACGGCGGCTCGGTGGTCAACGTCGTCCTGGTCACCGTGAACACTGCATTCTGCAGGCAATCGATCGAAACCCGTCCGAGCGGCGACGGCAGGCAGATGATGTCCGCCGCCGCTCTGCTGTGCGCAGAGGTTGGCGGACCACGGAAAACCGCCTCGACTGCCGGTCGTCGCACACCCCGCGAGAACCCATGTCTGACATCTGGGAGGAGCCGAAGCTGCCACAGGTCCACCTCGGCAACGGTGAATATCCGTGGCAGGTCCCGGTGTTCATCCCGAATGCCCCACAGGTTCCCGCGCGGCCCACTCCGCTCCTCATCCCCGAATTGATTGCGTCTGAGTAACTTATCAAGTCAGATACTTGCATTTGATGTTAAGTGATGGACTCCCTAACGTTCCCGGCATGAACCTCACCGTCCTCGCGGCCTCCGGCCAGACCGGAATCGCCCTCACTCGACAGGCGCTGCGACGTGGTCACACCGTGACCGCCATCGCGCGTGATCCCGAGCGGATCGCCCTGCCCGACTCCCCGAACCTGCGCAAAGTGGCGGGCGACGTGAACGACGCGGCCGGTATCGCCGCCGTCGTGGACGGGGATTCCGTGGTCCTTTCCGCGCTCGGCACGGACCGGGCCGGGATTCTCCTGACCGGCGCCCGGGCCGTCGTCGCCGCCGGCCCACGGCGCGTCATCTGGCTCGGTGCCTACGGCACGGGCAAGTCGGCCGAAGTGGCGGGGGAGGGCGCGGTCGTGCTCGCCAGGGTGCTGGGCGACCGGCTCGCGGACAAGGTCGAAGCCGACAACACCGTTCTCGCGGCCGGGGGCACCGTCTTCCACGCCGGGATGCTCGCTGACGGGCCGGAAAGCCCCCGTCGGCGCACGGTCGGCCTGGAGGCCGCACCCCCCTTCGACCTCGGTGCCAAGGTCAGCCGGGAAACCGTCGCCGCGGCGATGCTCGACGAAGCCGAGACGCCTGGCTTTCCCGGTGCCGTGGCCCTGCCATTGGCGGAGTAGACGGAGTAGTCAGCAGGCGGTGATCTCCTCGATAGACGCCCGGACCTGCTCGCGGAGCCAGGCGTGGGCGGGGTCGGAATCGTAGCGCTGGTGCCAGTTGCAGTTGATCGTCGCCGCCGGGGACTCGATCGGCAGCGGCCGGGCGAGGAGCCCGAACGCCTCGATGAGCGGGCGGCCGAGGATCGCCGTGCAGGTGACCAGCGCGTCGCCACGGGCGGCGATCTGCAGGGCGGTGGACACCGTCGCCACCGCCGCGACCACTCGGCGCCGCATGCCTTCGGCGGCCAGCGCGTCGTCGATCGGCGCGGTGAGGCGGCCGCGCCGGGAGATCACCACATGCGGCTGCGCCGCATAGGAGGCCAGGTCGAGTCCGGCGGCACAAGGGTGGTCCGCGCGCATCGCCACGACGAGCCGATCGTCGCCGAGCGGCTCGGACCGGAACTCGGGCAGACTCGGCCTGCCGCCACCGAGTTCCAGATCGATGCGGCCGTGTCGCAGGTCGTCGGTGTCGACGGCGTTCTCCGCCAGTACCCGCAACTGCGCCCCGGGAGCCCGCTGCTGGATCCTCTCGACCAGTACCGGTACCAGGGACGCGGCCACCGCGTCGTGGCACTGGATCGTGAAGGTGCGATCCATCTCGGCCAGGTCCAGCTCACGGATCGGCGAGAGCACCGCGTGCGCCTGCCTGACCAGCCGGTGCACGTCCTCCCGCACCGAAAGCGCGTACGGGGTGGGCGTCATCGAGTGGCCGGTGCGCACCAGGATGTCGTCCCCGGTGACGGCGCGAAGTCGGCCGAGGGTGCGGCTGACCGCGGGCGAGGACAGGTGCAGCCGCTCGGCTGCGCCCATCACGCTGCCCTCTTCGAGAAGGGCGTCCAGCACGGTCAGCAGATTCAAGTCCAGTTGCATGAAAGTAAATCCTAACAAGCTTTAGATCCACTTCGATCAACTCCAGGAGCATCCCATGAGCCAGGAACACCATCAGCTGGCCCACGACCTCAACGGCACGGGACCGTTACTCGTGGCAGTCCACGGCATCACCGAGAACCGAAGCTTCTGGGCCCCTGTCTGCCTGCAGCAGCACTTCCGCGTGCTGCGCGTCGACCTGCGCGGCCACGGGGACTCCCCTCGGACCTCGCCGTTCGGGATTGACGAGTCGGTGGAGGACATCCACCATCTGATCGAGTCGCTGGGCGAGGATCTGACTGGGGACCAGTCCCCGTTCATCGTCGGCCATTCCCTCGGTGGGGTGATTGCGACTGCCTACGCAGCTCGTTATCCGACCCGTGGTGTGGTCAACGTCGACCAGTCGCTGCGGGTCGGCCCGCTGCCTGCGGAGATAGCCATCGCTGTGCGGGGAGAGGGCTTCGCGGACTTCGTTCGTACGGTTTTCGCCTCGCTGTACGGTGAGCTGGACCCTGTGCTCGTGGCCGACATCGAGCGCCGCCGCACCCTCGACCAGGACGTGTTCAGCGGTTTTTGGACCCCGTTGCTTGATTGGGACGCTGACACCCTGGCAGCGTGGTCTCGACGGACCACGAGTCTCCCGCCTGGTGTCCCGTACCTGTCTTTGCACGGAACGGACCCCGGTGGTGACTACGCCGACTGGCTCGCCGACCGCATCCCCGCCGCCGTGGCCGAGCAGGCACCGAAGCGCACGCACTATCCGCACCTGGCACAACCCGAATGGTTCGTCTCCCGCGTCCATAAGTTCTTTACGGACTTCGGCTCGTCAGGGTGACGCTGGCTCGTCGAGAGCCAGGCCAGTGCCCGCTATGAAGCCGTCAATCTGGCCATCTGGCCATCTGGCCATCTGGCCATCGACGCATAGCGCTTGACGCCCCGTCAAATGAGCGTCATTCCAGCATCAGGATATTGCCCGCAACACCCACACCGCACGAAATTCGCATGACCAAAATCGCAGGTCAGGAGCCCTTTGCGACCGGTTCAAGGGTCGCGACGCACTCCACATGGTGAGTCATCGGGAAGATGCGCAACTGATCCCTGCGGAGTAAACTCCCAGCTCATTCCCTGTTTTCGGGCCTTCCAGCCAGCTCTACGAGTCGATGGGCGTCACAAATTCTCATCAGGCTTGCCCCCGCACTTCGAAAACCGGCTGTCCTTGTCCGCGACCCCTCCATCAGCGCCTGGGCCGACATCGCGGTATGTACCCGGACCTTTAGGCGGTTGCGCTCACTCTTGGACATGCCGCCGAACACCGACACGATCAAGGTGTTCGCCTCGTTGTCCGGGTCGATCGCCCCGCCCACCTCGGGCACGCACAGCGGCAGGCCGTAGTGCACGAACGGCGGAAAGTCGTTGCCGAAGTGGGCGCCGTAGAAGGCCCGCTACAGCTCGCCGATCACTACCGCGTAGAAGAAGTTTCGCCCCGGGGGGCGCCGGGGGGCCGGGGCCCGGGGGAGCTGCTGGAGGGCGCGGTGGCGAAAAGGCACCTATAGGCGGTCACTGATCGGTGCATCCAGCCTCAAAGCTTGAACACAAATTACACACATCCCCTCTTCATATCTGGCCCCGATGGTCTAGATTGACCGTGCTTCAGCTGTTCGGGCACGAGGCGACCATTAATGATCTATAGGTCCGGCGCTACGTAAAGCCAGCAGTCGCGTCCCCGGCACCAGACGTGGGGATGATCAATTCTTGGAGCCCGAGAGGGGGCCTTGGGTGCGGGGAGCATCCGAGGTTTCGACGGGTCCCGCGCACCTCGAGAGTCTGTGCAGGACATGCGAGTCTGCTGCCGCCAGGGTGGGTTGTTCGAGTAGCTCTGAAATAGCCGGGATGTCGTGCGCGGGGGGGCGGGGGCCTCCCGAGAGGAGGAACAGTGCGGGGGGCGGGGGCCTCCCGGGGGGAGGAACAGTGTGAGGCGAACACGTCGAACCACTGGGGACCTGGGGGGTTCTGTGCCGCAAGGGGAATTACTCAGCCCGTTTCCGTCGGCGCGCGGGCGTCTGGCGGACGGGGCAATCAGCCCGCACACGATCGATTGGGAGCAGCGGTACCGCCGTACCGTGATCATCAGCGATACCGTGGCCACCGCCTTCGTGGTGGCGGCGATCGGCAATTTCTTTGGGGCCCGGGACGCGGCCAACTGGCATGAGAAGTGGGGAATTCTCGCATTCGGCACCGAGCTGCTGGTGCTGGGGGCGCTTGCGGTGAGCCGGTCATGGGCTCCGGCCGTGCTCGGCCAGGGCGCCGAGGAATTCCGCCGGCTCGGACGCTCACTGTTCACTGCGACCGTCGTACTGGCGCTCGGCGGGATCGCCCTCACCTCGCGCAACATCAAGCTCTGGATCTTCGTCGCGATCCCCGCGATCGCGCTCATCACCATGACCGCGCGGTATCTGCTGCGCCTCCGGCTGCACAAACAGCGGAAGGAAGGACGGTGCCTGCGACCGGTGCTCGCTGCCGGGAGCCTGGCCACCGTGCGCGACCTGATCACCCGAACCCGTAAGTTCCCGCACCTGGGCTGGCGGGTGGATGCGGTGTGCACGACGGACGGTCTCGGGCTCGACGATGACCAACTGGACGGAGTGCCGGTCGTCGGCCGGCTGTCGGACGTCGCGGGCCACGTCAGCCGCGACGGCTACCGTGTCGTCGCGGTCACACCGGACCCGCACTGGTCACCGGACCGGCTGCAGCGGCTGGCTTGGAACCTCGAAGGCAGCGACGCCGAGATGGTCGTGGCCCCCGTGCTGATGGAGGTGGCCGGCCCGCGGCTGCACATCGACGCGGTGCTGGGGATCCCGCTGCTGCGGGTCAGCATGCCGACCTTCACCGGGGGCCGCCGGGCGGTCAAGGGGGCCGTCGACCGGATAGGCGCAACGATTCTGCTGATGCTGTTCGCGCCGCTGATGGTGTTCGTCGGGCTGCTCGTGCTGGTGGACAGTCGGGGCGGGGCGTTCTACCGCCAGCGCAGGGTCGGCAAGGACGGCCGCGAGTTCACCATTCTCAAGTTCCGCACCATGGTCGCCGGGGCTGACGGGGCACGTGCCGAGCTGGCCGACCGCAACGAGGGCGCCGGCCTGCTGTTCAAGCTCCGCCGGGATCCGCGGGTGACCCGGGTGGGAGCGGTGCTGCGCCGGTATTCGATCGACGAGCTCCCGCAGCTTTTCAACGTGCTCACCGGATCGATGTCGCTCGTTGGTCCGCGGCCGCCGTTACCGGAGGAGTGCGCTGCGTACGGCCCGGACATCCGGCGGCGGCTGCTGGTCAAGCCCGGACTCACCGGCCTGTGGCAGATCAGCGGACGCAGCGACCTGTCGTGGGAGGAGGCGGTCCGGCTGGACCTGCGGTACGTGGAGGACTGGTCGCTCGCCCTGGACACAGTGATCTTGTGGAAGACGCTGCGTGCCGTGCTCCATGGGCAGGGGGCCTACTGATGCGCGGGGGTCTGCAACTCAACGGTCCCGCCGGCGCGCGGACCGCAGGCCGGGAGGGCCTGCCTGGGGGGAGGAACGGGTCATGAGGGTCAGCGTTTTCGGGCTCGGCTACGTGGGCTGCGTGTCGGCCGCGTGTCTGGCGAGCATGGGTCACGAGGTCATCGGGGTGGACGTGAACCAGGTGAAGGTCGACCTGGTCAACGACGGCAAGGCCCCGGTGGTCGAGGAGCGGATCGGCGAGCTCATCGCCGAGGTCGTGCGGACCGGAGCGTTACGCGCTGCCGGCGACGTCCGCGAAGCGATCATGGGCAGCGAGGTGTCGCTGGTCTGCGTGGGCACGCCGTCGGAGCCCAACGGCAGCCTGTGCACCACGTACTTGGAGCGGGTCACAGAGCAGATCGGCGCCGCGCTGGCCGAGCGGGGTGGGCGGCACACCGTCGTGTTCCGCAGCACCATGCTCCCGGGCACGTGCCTGAACCTGCTGGTACCGATCCTGGAGAAGTACGTCGGCGGCACGGCCGGGGTGGACATCGGGGTCGCGGTCAACCCGGAGTTCCTGCGCGAGGGCACGAGCGTGCGGGACTTCTTCGACCCGCCCAAGACCGTCATCGGCGAGCTCGACCCGGCAAGCGGCGACGCGGTGATGGCGCTGTACGACGGCTTGCCCGGCGAGGTGTTCCGGGTGCCGGTCCCGACGGCCGAGGCGATCAAGTATGCGGACAACGCGTTCCACGGCCTCAAGATCGGCTTCGCGAACGAGCTGGGCGCTGTGTGCCAGGCGCTCGGGGTGGACTCGCACCAGGTGATGGACGTGTTCCTGGCCGACCGCAAGCTGAACATCAGCCCCGCCTACCTGCGGCCCGGCTTCGCCTTCGGTGGCTCCTGCCTGCCCAAGGACTTACGCAGCCTGGTCCACGCGGCGCGGCGGGCCGACGTCTCGGTGCCGATCCTCGCCCACGTGCTGCCCTCCAACTCCGACCATCTGCAGCGCGCGGTGGAACTGGTCGAGCGCACCGGCAAGCGTCAGGTGGGCCTGTTCGGGTTGTCCTTCAAACCCGGCACCGACGACCTCCGCGAGAGCCCGCTCGTCGAGCTGGCGGAGAGGCTCTTCGGCAAGGGTTACGACCTGCGGATCTACGACCCCAACGTGAACCTCTCCCGGCTGCTCGGCGCGAACCGGGAGTACATCGAGACCCGGCTGCCCCACCTCGCCCAGCTGCTCGCGGATTCCGTCGACGAGGTGCTCGAGCACGCCGAGGTGTGCCTGGTCGGGACCAAAGATCCAGCCGTGCTGTCGGCGCTGCCCCATGGCGACGGCCCGGTGATCGTCGACCTCATCCACCTTCCCGACGCCGAAGCGCGCCGGGCCGAACCGGGGTACATGGGCCTTGCTTGGTGACGCGAGAAGCGGCGACCGGCCGGACCGGCGCGCGCTGATCCTGGTGGAGAACCTGTCGGTGCCGTTCGACCGGCGGGTGTGGCAGGAGTGCACGACGCTGCGCGACGCGGGCTGGAAGGTGCACGTCATCTGTCCCCGGGGGAACAAGCGGGACACGGAGCCGGAGGCGGAGATCGACGGGGTGCGGATCCACCGCTACCCGTTGCGCGCGGCCACCGGAGGGCCGGCCGGCTACCTGCGGGAGTACGGATCGGCGTTGTGGCATACGGTCCGGCTGGCCCGGAAGGTCGGCCCGGTCGACGTGGTCCACGCCTGCAACCCTCCCGACCTGCTGTTCCTGCCGGCACTGTGGCTGAAGCGGCACGGAGCGCGGTTCGTCTTCGACCAGCACGACCTGGTACCCGAGCTGTACCTCTCCAGGTTCGACCGCGGCGAAGATCTGCTCTACCGCGCCGTGTGCGCGCTGGAACGGCTGACCTACCGGGCCGCGGACGTTGTACTCGCCACGAACGAGAGCTACCGGGACGTCGCGGTGCGCCGTGGCGGTCGGCGGCCGGCGGACGTTTTCGTGGTGCGCAGCGCACCCGACATCGACCGGTTCCACCCCGTACCGCCCGAGCCGGAGCTGAAGCGCGGCAAGCCTCATCTGCTGTGTTACCTCGGCGTCATGGGCCCGCAGGACGGCGTCGACTACGCCTTGCGGGCCCTCGCGAAGCTGCGCGACGAGCTCGGGCGGACCGACTGGCATGCGGTGTTCGTCGGCGCCGGCGACACCTTCGACGCGATGGTGGAGCTGTCCCGGCGGCTCGGGCTCTCGGAGCAGGTGCAGTTCACCGGGCGCATTCCGGACGCCGACCTGGTGCGCTACCTGTCCACCGCGGACGTGTGCCTCTCCCCCGACCCGCGCAATCCGCTCAACGACGTGTCGACCATGAACAAGGTCCTGGAGTACATGGTGATGGGCCGGCCGATCGTCTCGTTCGACCTCCGGGAGGCGCGAGTCTCTGCCGGTGACGCCGCCGTCTACGCGCCCGCCAACGACGAGGCCGAGTTCGCCAGGCTCATCGCGCTGTTGCTGGACGATCCGGAGGAGCGGGCCCGGATGGGCAAGATCGGCCAGGAGCGGATCAGCGGGCCGCTCTCCTGGCGGAACTCCCAGCGATCGCTGCTCGCCGCCTACGCCGCTGCCTGCCGTGACCACGCTCCGGTGTCGGCGGGCGCCCCGGACCGGGCAGGGAAAAGGCCGCGCCGTTGAGCGATGACACGATACGCCTGGTCACGATCGGTCGGATCGTCCGTCGGCGCCGGCGGCTTCTCACCATCCTCGCCGTGGTGGGCGCGCTCGTCGGCTTCGGCACCTCCTTGCTGGTTCCGCCGCGTTACACGACGTCGGCATCGGTACTGCTGCCGGGGGCGTGGCAGGAGCGCGAGCTGCTGACTCAGGCGGAGATCGCGACCAGTTCGGTGGTGGTCGACCGCGCGGCTGCCACGCTCGGCTGGACCGGTGTCAGCGGCAGCGAGCTGCGGGATCGGGTGAGCGCCAAGGCCGCCGACGGGAACATCATCAAGATCTCGGGCACGGCCGACACCCCCAAGCGCGCACAGCAACTCTCCGACCAGGTGGCCCAGCAGTACGTCACATTCGCCGCGCGGATTGCAGGCGACAACACCGACCCCGAAGCGGCGGCGGGGCCCGAGGCACTGCGGAAGATGGTGGCGCAGACCAGCCGCCGCATCACCGATCTGGCCGAGGCGGCCGATCCGGGGCAGACCGTGGAGAGCGTGCAGACCCGCACCGAGCTCGCGAAGCTGCGCACCGCGCTGCAGGAGGCCGTCACCAAGCTGGACCAGGCCGACCCGGCTGCCAACAAGGCCACCATGGTCGTCATGGGGCCGGCGGCCCGGCCGGCCGGCGAGGCACCGCCGACGAGGATGCAGCTCGTCGTCGCCGGGGCGCTGCTGTTCTTCCTGCTCGCGGTCATCGGCCATCTCACCGCCGCACGGATGAGTCGCCGACTGCGCACCGAACCAGAGATCGCCGCGGCGCTGGGCTCGGCGCTGCTGGGTACCGTCGACGTACCTGGTGAACGGCCCGCGCACCGGCCGGAAGGCCGTGGCCCGCGGGCCCGGATCCGCCGGCTGCTGGGCGTCGACGTCCCGTGGGACATACCGACCCCGCAGACGTCCGGCGACGAGGCCGGCAGGCAGATCCGCTACCGGCGGGCGTGCGCCCGCCTCCGGGACCAACTGCCCGCCCCCCGGCGGCTGCTCGTTGTCGTCCCGGACGGCGACGAGATCGCCCGCCGGGCAGCCGGGCAGCTCGTCGCCGAGGCCGAGAGCGATCCGCTGCTGCGGGTGGTGGGGGTTTCGGTGTCCCAGCCAATGGTGCCGGACCGCGACAACGAGTCCGGTGCCCTGGTCGTGCTCAGCGCGGGCAGCTGGACCGCAGGGGAGCTCGCCGGCATCGCCGAGGCGTGTGCGGACGCCAAGCACGAGGTCGTCGGCATCGTCCTCGCCGGCACGGTCCGGGCCCGTCCGACGCGGTCTGCCGGCCATCCTCCGGATCGCACCACGCCGGCGGTCGCGGCTGGCGTCGACGCGACGGGAGGCTCAGGGTGACGACGAGTACGACTTCGGAGTCGTCGGCCGCCGCTCCGCTGCTGGACCTGCAGGCTCTGGTGATCGCGGTGCGCAGGCGCCGCCGCCTCTGGTGTTCCATGGCACTGCTGGGGCTGCTGGTCGGCGCGTCGGTTGCGGTCCTCATGCCGCCGCCGCCGACCGCGGTGACCAAGGTGCTGGTCGCGCATGAGGCGGACCAGCCGAACGACCCCGGAACGCTGATCCGCACCGACGTCGGTCTGCTGCAGACCACGCGGATCGCCGGTAAGGCCCTGGAGTCCCTCGAGTCCGCGGAAAAACCAGAGGACTTCATGCAGGACTACGGGGGTATCGGCTTGACCAACAACCTGCTGCAGATCAATGTGACAGGTGACAGCGACGCGGTAGCGGTGGCCCGAGCCAAGGCGCTGGCCGATGCGTTCGTCGCGGACCATGTGAAGCGGATACAGGAAGCCGCGAACGCCAAGGCCAAGGCTCTGCTCGACCAGCGTGACCGAATGCGGGACGAACTCGCCCAAGTCAACAAGGCGATCGGAGACGGATCGCCGGAGAGCAGCCCGGAAGGCTCGGCGGACTTCGAGTCGCTCTTCGCCCGGCGGGCCGAACTCACCTCGCGGATAGCCGATTTCGATCAGCGCGCCGCAGATGCGCGCACCGGCACGCCCCAGCTCATCGCCGGCACACAGATCGTGGACGCCCCACGCGCGATGCGGCACTCCCTGCCCAGGACCGCTGCCACCAACGCCGCGATCGGGCTCGTCCTCGGGCTCGTCCTCGGGCTCGTGGTGGCCGCGGTCGGCACAGTGGTGGCGGACCGCCCCGTGCTGCGCCGGGATATCGCGGCGAACCTCGGCGCCTCGGTCATTGCGGAACTGCCCCGCCGGTCGGCCAGGCTGTGGCAGCGCCGACGGACCCGGGCGGCACGCGAACGGCTCACCGCGTCCCTGGCCCGCACCGTGCGCAGCTCCGCGGAACCGGTGTCGCTGCTGGAACTGGGCTGTGCGCGCAGCACGAGCGTGATCGCCCTGGACCTCGCCGGGGCACTGGCGGCGGAGGGGCCAGTGGTCATCATCGATGGTCTGCCCGGCCTGCAGCTCGCAGGCCGCCGCCCGAAGCCAGGAGACCCGACCGTGGTCAGCGGCGAGCGTGCCGCGGCCGTGTCGCATCAGGAGCGCCGGCTCGGCGTCGGCTCGGTGGCGCCCGGCGCGGCGTGGACCGACCTCCAGTACCTCGGCACTCAGACCGTGCTCGTAGTGCGTGCCGGGCACGGCAGCGCCGCTTGGCTGCACACCGTGGCGCGGCAGCTCGCGGACCAGCGCATTCCGGTGATCGGTGTGGTGCTGATCGACCCCGATCCGCGTGACCGGACCGACGGCACGCTGTGGGACGGGCTGCACACCGCGCTGCGTGGCCAGAACGAGCGGCTGGCCCGACAGAACGGGACGGGCCCGCGGCAGACGGAGCGGCTGCCGATGTGGGCGGCACGGGTCCCGGACAGCGACCAGGAGGCGCGGTAGAACATGTGTGGCATCGCAGGCACTTACCGATGGCCGGACGGGAAGGTCGTGGCCGACCGGCTCACCGATACCCTCGCCCACCGCGGTCCGGACGGGGCGGGCCGGTACAGCCACCCCGCCGGTGACGGCGAAGTGCACCTCGGGCACCGCCGGCTGGCCATCATCGACCTGTCCGAGACCGGCGCCCAGCCGATGGTCTCGGGCGGCCTCGTCCTGACGTACAACGGCGAGCTGTACAACGCGCCCGAGCTGCGTGCCGAGCTGGCAGCCGCCGGGGTGCGCTTCCGCGGTACCTCCGACACCGAGGTGCTCCTTGAGGCCTGGCGGCGCTGGGGCACGGACTGCCTGCCCCGACTGCGCGGCATGTTCGCGTTCGGGATCTTCGACGAGCGAACCGGTGACCTGGTGCTCGCCCGCGACCAGCTCGGCGTCAAGCCGCTGTTCCTGCTGCGGCGCGGCGAGGGCCTGGTGTTCGCCTCCGAGCTCAAGGCGCTCGCCGCCGTGACCGGCGGGTCGCTGCAGGTGGACCATGCGGCGCTGGTGGCCTCGCTGCTGTACTACTGGGTGCCGGACTCACGGTGCGCGTTCCGCGAAGCGGAGAAGCTGCCGCCGGGGAGCTGGCTCCGGTGCCGGCCTGACGGCCGGGTGGAGCGCGGCCGGTTCTGGCACCTGAGGGACGTCGCCGCCGAGGCCCGGGAGCGGGCCCGGAGCGGCGAGCAGCCGGATGTCGCTGCCATCGTCGAGGAGTCGACTCGGCGCCACCTGCTCTCCGACGTACCCGTGGCGACCTTCCTATCCGGCGGACTGGACTCCAGCTACCTGACCGCGCTGGCGGCCCGCGACCAACCCGGGATCTCCGCTTACACGATCGGGTTCCGCGCCGAGGACGCCAGGTTCGAGGCGATGCCGGACGACCTGCGCCATGCCCGGCGGGTGGCCGAGCGGTTCGGCGTCGACCTGCATGAGATCGAGATCGCTCCGAACGTGCTCGACCTGCTGCCGCAGATGACGTACCACCTGGACGAGCCGATCGGTGACCCCGCCGCAATCAACACTTTCCTGATCTGCTCGGCCGCCCGGGAGGCCGGGGTCAAGGTGATGCTCTCGGGGATGGGTGCCGACGAGCTGTTCGCCGGCTACCGCAAGCACCTGGCCAACCTGATCGCGCTGCGCTACCAGCGCGTCCCGCGGCCCCTGCGGCGCGGCCTGTCCAGGGCCGTGGACCGGCTGCCGGTCGCCACGGCCCGCCGGGGGTACCGGTCGGTGCGCTTCGCGAAGCGGTTCCTGTCCTTCGCCGATCTGCCGGAGGAGACCGCGTTCCGGCGCAGCTACACCATGTACGACCAGGACGAGCTGCTCGCCCTGGTCGATCCGGACCTGGCCGGGACGGTCGATGACGTGCTGACCGAGCATGCGGATGTCTACCAGGACAACGACCTCGACGACTTCGTCAACCGCATGTGCCTGGGCGACGCCCGGATGTTCCTGCCGGGCCTGAACCTCACGTACACGGACCGGTCGAGCATGGCCGCGTCGACCGAGGTGCGGGTGCCGTACGTGGACGTCGAGGTGGTCAAGGCGGCGTTCGCCGTGCCCGGCGAACGCAAGATCGTCGGACGACAGGGCAAGGCCGTCCTCAAGGAGGCGGCCACCTCGATCCTGCCCCGGGAGATCGTGTACCGGCCCAAGGGCCTGTTCAGTGCCCCGCTGCGCGCCTGGATGAGCCGGGATCTGGCACCGCTGGTGCGCGAGGTGGTGAACGACGGCGTGCTCGTCCGTTCCGGGTTCCTGCGCCGCGACGCGCTGGCGCGGATGGTCGCCGAGGACGCCGCCGGGCATCGGGACTTCTCCAAGCATCTGTGGCATGTGCTGACCCTTGAGTACTGGTATCGCGGCGCGACCTCCGGGTCCAGCAGAACTCTCCCTTGACAACGTAGAGACAAGAGGACTTCGGGTGAAACAGGTCGTGCAGAACTACAAGAGTGGCGAGCTGGCGCTGCTTGACGTGCCGGTGCCGGGGTGCAAGCCGGACGGTGTGCTGGTCCGGAGCGCCTACTCGCTGATATCCACCGGGACCGAGCTCATGAAGGTGTCCGAGGCCGGCATGTCGATGCTGGGCAAGGCCCGCTCCCGGCCGGACCAGGTGGCCAAGGTCGTGCAGAGCGTGGCCACCAACGGGGTGCCCGCCACCTACCGCAAGGTGATGGGCAAGCTGGACTCCTACACGCCGCTGGGCTACTCGCTGTGCGGGGTGGTCGAGCAGGTCGGCACCGGGATCGACGATGTGAAGGTCGGCGACCTCGTGGCCTGCGCCGGCAACGAGCACGCGCTGCATGCCGAGCTGAACTGGGTGCCGAAGAACCTCTACGCCCGGGTGCCGGACGGCCTCGCGCCGCGGCACGCGGCCTTCGGCACCGTCGGGTCGATCGCGATGCAGGGCGTCCGCCAGGGCGAGCCACAGCTCGGCGACGTGGCGCTGGTCATCGGCCTCGGGCTGATCGGGCAGTTGGTGGTACAGCTGCTGGCCGCCTCGGGAGTCCGCGTCATCGGGGTCGACCCCGACCCGGTGCGCTGCGAGCTCGCCGAGCGCCTCGGCGCGGCGGCCTGCGGCGATCCCGCCTCCGCGACCGTGGAGAACTCCGTCGCCGAACTCACCGGCGGTCACGGCGTGGACCAGGTGTACCTGGCCGCCGGTGGCGGCAGCAACCAGCCCGTCGAGCTGGCCGCCCGGATGAGCCGGGACCGCGGCCGGGTCGTCGACATCGGCAAGTGCCGCCTGGACCTGCCGTGGAACGCGTACTACGAGAAAGAGCTCGACGTCCGGTTCTCCCGCTCGTACGGCCCCGGGCGCTACGACCCCGAGTACGAGCTCGAGGGGCGGGATTACCCGATCGGCTACGTGCGCTGGACCGAGCGCCGCAACCTGGCGTGTTTCCTCGATCTCCTCGCCCGCGGCCGCGTCGACGTGGAGCCCCTGGTCTCCCACATAGCCGACTTCGATGACGCCGTCGAGACGTACCAGCGCCTGAAGGACGGCGACCTGAAGGCCGTGGCCGTGCTGTTCCGGTACCCCGAACACGCGGGGGAAGCGGAGGAAGCGGGGGCCCCGGCGGTGGCCGTGCCCGCGGTGCGACGCAGCGGCGGAATGTCCACCCCGGCCCGGTCTGCCAAGGCATCGGTGCGGCTGGCGTTCGTCGGCGCCGGAAACTACGCGACGTCGATGCTGCTGCCGCACCTGGCACAGCGCGACGGCGTCGAGTTGTCCACGGTCGTCACCACGACGGCGCTGTCCGCGGCCAACGCGAAGCGGAAGTTCGGCTTCGCCGAGGCGACCACCGATCTCGACGCCGTGCTCGGCGACAAGTCCATCGACGCGGTGTTCGTGGTCACCCGGCACAGCTCGCACGCAGAACTGACCCGACAGGCACTGCTGGCCGGCAAGGCGGTGTTCGTCGAGAAGCCCCTGGCCCTCACCGAGGACGAACTGGCCGGCGTGCTCGCTGCGGCGGAGGAGTCCGGCAACGACCGGCTGCAGGTGGGCTTCAACCGCCGGTTCGCGCCGCTGCTGCAGGAGGCCAGGAAGCGGTTCGGCGCCCGGACCGGTCCGGCGAGCCTCCGCTACCTGGTCAACGCGGGCCGGCTGCAGCACGGCAGCTGGTACCTCCAACAAGGCACCGAGGGCTCGCGGTTCGCCGGCGAGGGCGGGCACTTCATCGACACGGCGAGCTGGCTGCTCGAGGCCGACCCGGTATCGGTGTACGCGGTCGCCACGTCCGGCAACGAGGACCTGCAGGTCGTGCTGCGCTACCCGGACGGGTCCACCGCCACCATCAGCTACGTCACCACCGGCGCGGCCGGCTTCCCCAAAGAGACGCTGGACCTTGTCGCAGACGGCAGGGTGCTGCGGCTCGACGACTTCGTCCGTGCCGCTGTTTACGACGGCCGCCGCAAGCGGTGGGTCAGCTCGCGGCTGCCCAGGGCCCGGGACAAGGGCCAGTCCGCCGAGCTGGCCGCGTTCATCAAGGCCGTGCGGACCGGCGGGCCGATGCCGGTGCCGCTGGAGTCGCTGGTCGCCACCACGGCGGCCGGCCTCGCCGTGCAGGCCGGCCTGGTCAGCGGCGCGCCGGTGACGTTGGCGAGAGCGCGATGACAATGAGCGCGGGTTGGTACCTGCGGCGGCTGTCCCGGATGGGACCGCGGGAGGTCGGCGGCCGGCTGGGCGACACGGTGCGCAGGCGACGGTGGCGGTCTGCGCGGCCGGACTGCCCGAGCGTGACCGGCGCCCGGTTCACCGCGGTACTGCCCGCGGCGACGATCGCCACGGTGCCACCGGACGCCACGAAACGTCTCGTCGCCGAGGCGGACCGGCTGATGGCCGGGCACGTCGAGTACTTCGGGGTGGACCGCGACGACTTGGCCGACCCGGACTGGTGGTACGACCCGAAAACCGGGCGCCGGGCTCCGTGGGGCTACGCCTTCGACGTGCCGTACCGGAACGAGGACGCGGTCGGGGACATCAAGCAGATCTGGGAGCTGTCCCGGCATCAGTACCTGACCGTGCTCGCCGCCGCCTACGCGATCACCGGGGACGAGCGGTACGCCGAGCGAGTGGCCGAGCACCTGCGGTCGTGGTGGGCGGCCAACGCGCCGCTGCGCGGAGTGCACTGGACCAGCGGCATCGAGCTGGGGATCCGGCTGCTGTCCTGGGTGTGGATCCGCCGGCTGCTCGACGGCTGGCCGGGCGCCGCCGATCTGTTCGAGGGCAACCCGGTGGCGCTCCACCAGATCTGGCACCACCAGCGCTGGCTGGCCGCCTTCCCCAGCCGGGGGTCTTCGGCGAACAACCACGTCATCGCCGAGGCCGCCGGGCAGTTCGCCGCGGCCTGCGCGTTCGGGTGGTTCCCCTCCTCGGCGCGTTGGCGGGCCGACGCGCTGCGGTCGCTGGAGCGGCAGCTGCGAAGCAACACCTTCGACTCCGGCCTCAACCGCGAGCTGGCCACCGAGTATCACGGACTGGTGCTGGAGCTCGGCCTGGCCGCGGTGGCCGAGGCGGATGCCGCCGACGTGCCGGTCCCCGCGCCGATCCGGCTGACGCTGCTGCGGATGACCGACGCGCTCGCTGCCATCGTGGACAGCCGGCTACGGCCGCCGCGTCAGGGGGACGCGGACGACGGGCACGGTCTGGTCGTGGACGGCGCGGGCACCGACCGCTGGGCCTCGCTGCTGGCCACCGGGGACGCCGTGTTCGGCCGGCTCGCCTGGTGGCCGGCGGTGACCGGCACCGATGTACGCACCCCGCTGCTGGCCGCGCTCATCCGGCCGTACTCGAAAAATGGAACCGCACCGGCCGTGTCCCGCCCGGCAAGCCGACCGGCCCATTTCGCCGACGCGGGCATGACCATCCTGCGTGGTCCGGCGGAGATCTGGTGCCGCTGCGACGGTGGTCCGCACGGATTCCTCTCCATCGCCGCGCATGCTCACGCGGACGCGCTGTCCGTGGAGGTCCGGCACGACGGGGTCGACGTGCTCGCCGACCCGGGGACGTTCTGCTACCACGGGCAGCCCGAGTGGCGGCAGTACTTCCGGTCGACCCTCGGCCACAACACCCTGCAATTGGACGGCGGTGACCAGTCCGTCTCCGGCGGCCCGTTCCTGTGGACCCGCCATGCCCGCAGCCGAGTCCTGGTCGCGGACACATCCGGCGCCTCCGACGGGGGGACGGCCCGCTGGTGCGCCGAGCACGACGGTTACCAGCGCTCCGTGCACCGCCGCCGGGTGGAGCTGACGGCCGCGAGCCAGGAGCTGAGGGTGGTTGACGAGGTCCACGGCCAACACAGCCCGCGCCGGGCCGTGCACCTGGCGTTCCACCTCGGCCCGGCGATCGCCGCGGACCTGGTGGGGAACCGGGCAGTGCTCACCTGGACCCGGGACGGCGAGGACCGCTCCGCGGCGCTCGACCTGCCCGGACAGCTGTGCTGGCGGGCGCATCGCGGCGAGAGTGACCCACCGCTGGGCTGGTACTCCGCCGGCTTCGGGCGCAAGGAACCCACCACCACGCTGGTCGGCACCGGCTTCGCCGACGGCGCGGAGGGGTTCACCACCGTACTCAGGTTCCGCGGCTAGGGGGCCTCTGATGGATCTCCCTGGAGGAAGGAGCGCCCGCCACGATGGGGGTCCCCCCGCTCGAGCGAAGCAGAGAGTGGGGGAGGCAGACCGCAGCCGGTGCGTGCTCTCGGCGTGCCGGCTGGAAGACCCCGTTGATGGACCGGGCGTACTTGGGCTTTCGGCTGGTAAGGCGAGTGGGGGTACCTCCCACGCCCTTGAGGCAGTGGGGGAGCGTGCCGGGCGTCGTGACGCCGCGGAGATCCGTCAGAAGTCCCCTGGGGGAGGACGAGGGGGGATCAAGTGGCGGCACTGGGCGTTGCCGGCGGCATTGCTGGCGCCGGCCCTGCTGGTGGCGACCGGCTGTGAGAGCACGTCGGGCGCGCGGCCAGAGCCGACCGCTGCGCCGTCCACGTCCGTGGCCCGGGTGTGCGCCAAGCCCGCGGCCGGGCCGGCGAAGGCGCCGACGGGCGCGGTGACGGTCGACCCCGCGGTGGCCGGTGACCTGGCCGCGAAGACCAAGAGCAGCCCCCCGAACACCACGTTCTGGCTTCGACCGGGCAAGCACAGGCTCGAGCCGGACCGCTACGCCCAGGTCATCCCCAAGGAGGGGAACAGCTACCTCGGCGCGCCGGGCGCGGTGCTCGACGGCCGGAAGACCAACCAGTACGCGTTCGGCGGCACCGCCCGCGACGTCACCATCCGCTACCTGACCGTGCAGGGTTTCGTCGCGCCGCATGACGAGGGCGTGGTCAACCATGACTCGGCCGACGGGTGGGTGATCGAGCACGCGACGATCCAGAACAACTCCGGCGCCGGGTTGATGGCCGGTGCCCGCCAGCGGGTCCGCGCCAGCTGTCTGCGCGGCAACGGTCAGTACGGCATGAACGCGTACAAGGCCACCGGCCGTATCAGCGGCCTGGTGGTCGAGGGCAACGAGATCGTGGGCAACAACAGGGACGACTGGGAGCGGCGGCGGCAGGGCTGCGGCTGCACCGGAGGCGTCAAGTTCTGGGCCGTCAACGGCGCCGACGTCCGCGGCAACTGGGTGCACGACAACCGCGGAACCGGGTTGTGGGCGGACACCAACAACAACGACTTCCGCATCGAGGACAACGTGCTCGAGGCCAACGACGGTGCCGCGCTGATCTACGAGACCAGCTACAACGCGGTCATCCGGAAGAACACGATCCGGCGGAACAACTGGGTCGAGGGCCGCAGGTACGCCGACCGCGGCGACAACTTCCCGTTCGCGACCATCTACCTGTCCGAGTCCGGCGGCGAACCACGGATCCGAGCCCGCACGGACAAGATCGAGATCTACCGGAACGTGCTGGAGAACAACTGGTCCGGGATCACCCTGTGGGAAAACGCCGACCGGTTCTGCAACAGCCCGGCCAACACCTCGTCCGGTGACTGCACGTTGCTGGTGAAGAACACCGACCGCTGCGCACGGCCGGCGATCGCCACCGCACCGCTCTACGCCGACTGCCGGTGGAGGACCCAGCGGGTGGACATCCACGGCAACCGCTTCGTGCTGGACAAGTCCGTCGTCGACTGCACGGTGAAGTGCGACCGCATGGCGGTGCTGGCCAACTACGGCACCTATCCGGACTGGTCGCCGTACCAGGGCGAGCGGGTGGCCGAGGCGATCACCCGCAAGCAGCACAACCGCTGGCACGACAACGTCTACCTCGGACCATGGAAATTCGTCGCCCACGACCCGAGCCGGATACTCGACTCCTGGCAGTGGCAGGGCACGCCGTACCAGCAGGACGCGGGCAGCACCTTCCGCGCACGGGACGGTGGTTGAGATGAGCCCAGACCACGCAGGCCACACGTCGAAGATCGTCGGGACGGTCTGGGGGCTGCTGATCCTCAACACGCTCGGCTCCGCCGGGGCGAAGACCATCATCCCGCTGCCCCGCTCCCTCATCCAGATGGTCACCATGGGCGCGCTGGTCGCCGCGTTCGCGCTGGCGCTCGCAGTCAATCTCCAACTACGCATCCGAGCCAGCGCCTTCGTGTTCCTGCTCACCCTGCTGCTGGTGCCGAGCGTGATCTCCAGCGCGGATCTGGAGTCGGGGTTCGGCGCGCTGTTCCGCTGCGTCCGGCTGGCACTCTTCGTCGGCACGCTGTGGCTGCTCAGCCGCTGGTGGGACGGCAGCCCGACGTTCGTCCGGCACCACATCCGGATGTACTTCGCGGTGCTCGGGTCGGTGGCCGCCGGCCTGGTCATCTCACCGGGCGCGGCCCTGCCCGACCTCTACGGTGGGCGGCTGGTCGGCGCGTTGTGGCCGCTCACCCCGCCGCAGATCGGACAGTACGCCGCGGTGATCATCGGGCTCACCGTGCTGCTCGTTCTGGGCCGCCGGACCGACAGGGGCAGCGCGGCGGTGGTCATCGTGCCGGCACTCGTCCTGTTGGCGCTGACCCACACCCGGACGGCCACGCTCGGCCTGCTCATCGGGCTGGCGTTGGCGATCGGCTCGCTCATCCTGACCAGCGCCGCCGCCCGCCGGTTCTTCACCTGGGCGGTGCTGTGCGCCGCCGTGGCCACGGTGGGGTTCGGCTCCGTGCTGCAGGCGTGGTTCCTGCGCGGACAGAGCCAGGAGAACTTCACCAGCCTCACCGGTCGGGCCAAGGTCTGGGACGCCCTGCTGTCAGCACCCCGGACGACCTCGGAGTACCTGTTCGGCGCGGGCCTGGGCGACAAGTCGTTCGGCGGGCTGCCGATCGACAACAGCTGGCTGGCCGTTTACCAGGAGCAGGGTATGACCGGCGTCACCCTGGTGGCGGCGATCATCATCGTGTTGGGCGGCGTCGCGCTGCTGCGGCCACCGTCGCTGTCGAGGGCCTGCGCGATCTTCCTGATCAGCTACTGCGCGATCGCGTCGTACACCGAGGCCGGGCTGGGCGACGCCTCGCCGTATCTGCTGCATCTGGCCGTGGCCGCCTCGCTGGTGGCGGCACCTGCCGCGGCCGCTCCCCTCTCGACGCCCGGAGTCCCTCGCCGACGCGTCCCGCGATGGGCCCAGAGATCGGAGGTGACCTGAGCATGCACGTCCTCGTGGTGCACAACCGCTACGCCTCGGCGCAGCCGAGTGGGGAGAACAAGGTCGTGGACCAGGAGGTGGCGCTGCTGCGCGGGGCCGGCCACCGGGTCGAGGTGTTCGAGCGGCGCAGCGACGACATCGCCGCCCGGTCCCTCCTTGCCAAGGCCGCGGTGCCGCTCCTTGTGCCGTGGAACCCGGCGGTCCGCGCGGAGCTCGCCGCCCGGCTTCGCACCGAGCGGCCGGACGTGGTGCACGTCCACAACGTCTTCCCGCTCCTGTCGCCGGCGGTGCTGGCCGCCTGCGCCGACGCGGGTGTGCCCGCCGTCGCCACGCTGCACAACTACACCCAGGTCTGCCCGCCCGGCACACTGCAGCGGGACGGTCGGCCGTGCACCGAGTGCGTCGGGTCCACGCCACTGCCCGCCGTCCGGCACGGCTGCTACCGCAACTCCCGGCTGGCGACGGTGCCGCTCGCGGTCAGCCTTTCGGTCAACCGGCGCCGGTGGTGGTCCGGCGTGGAGCGGTTCTTCTGCATCTCCGCGGCGCAGCGCGACGTCCTGGTGCGGGCCGGCATGCCACCCGAACTGCTGGCGGTGAAGCACAACTTCGTGCCCGAACCGGGCACTTGCCGATCGGGCGCCGGCAAGCATCTGCTCTATCTCGGCCGGCTCGCGGAGGCCAAGGGCGTGCGGCTGCTCATGGCCGCGTGGGACGAGATCGCCGCCGACGGCGGTGTGGGCGTGCCGCTCATGATCGCCGGCGCGGGGCCACTGGAGCGAGAGGTGGCCGCCTGGGCGGCGGGCCGGGACGACGTGCGATACGTCGGCCTGTACGACCCGGCCAAGTGCCGGCAGGCCATCGCGCGGTCGGTCGCCGTGGTGGCTCCCTCCACATGGCTGGAGGCTTTCGGCCTGGTGGTCGTGGAGGCGATGGCGGCGGGGGTCCCGGCCGTCGCCGCCGGTCACGGCGCCTTCGTCGAACTCGTCGAGGACGGGGTGACCGGGCTGCTGCACCGGCCGGGCGAGCCCGCCTCGCTCGCGTCCTGCCTGCGCCGGATCACGGCCGAGTCGGCCCGCAACCGGGAGATGGGCCAGGCGGCCCGGCGCCGTTACGAGCAGGACTTCAGCCCGGCCGTCGGGCTGGAGCGCCTGGTGGACGGGTACCGCACCGCGATCGCGGGACGGTCCGGCGGCGGGGACAGCCCGCCGCCGGTAGGGGACAAAAGAACTGGCTCGCGACGGGGGCACCCGCGCGAGCGGGATGGGGGCAGTAGATGACACGATGCCGACTCTGCGGCTCGACGGCGCTGACCAGCGTCGTCGATCTCGGGGCGACCCCGCCGTGTGAGAGCTTTCTCGCCGCGGACCAACTGGACCAGCCGGAGCCGGCTTACCCGCTGCACCTGCGGGTCTGCACCGACTGCTGGCTCGCGCAGATCCCTCCGCTGATCACGCCGGAGGAGACGTTCAAGGAGTACGCGTACTTCTCCTCCTACTCGACCTCCTGGGTGGAGCACGCGCGCACGTTCGTCACCGACGCCGTACAGCGGCTGGGTCTCGGCACCGACGCCTTCGTGGTCGAGGTCGCGAGCAACGACGGGTACCTGCTGAGGCATGTGGTGGACCGCGGGATCCGCTGCCTCGGCATCGAGCCCTCGGTGAACGTCGGCGCCGCGGCGCGGGACGCGGGTGTGCCCACGCTCACGGAGTTCCTTGTCCCGGCCACCGGCGCCGACGTCCGCGCCGAGCACGGCCCGGCGGACCTGGTCGTGGCCAACAACGTGTACGCGCACATCCCCGACGTGGTCGGTTTCACCCGGGGTCTGCGCGCCCTGGTCGCCGACGACGGCTGGGTCTCCATCGAGGTGCAGCATCTGCTGACCCTGATCGAGGAGAACCAGTACGACACGATCTACCACGAGCACTTCCAGTACTACACGGTCGCGTCCGCGGCCCGGGCGCTGGCGAGCGGCGGACTCGCTCTCGTGGACGTCGAGCTGCTGCCCACGCACGGCGGCTCCATCCGGTTGTGGGCCCGGCCGGCCGAGGTGGCCGGCGAGCCGACCCGGCGGGTGGCCGACGTGCTGGACCGGGAGAAGGCCGCCGGGCTGCAGGAGCTGTCCGGGTACACCGAGTTCTCCGCCCGGGTGGCCCAGGTGCGCCGGGACCTGCTGCGGTTCCTCATCGAGGCGGCCGAGCGAGGCGAGACGGTCGTCGGCTACGGCGCCCCGGGCAAGGGCAACACCCTGCTCAACCACTGCGGCATCCGGCCCGACCTGCTCCCGTACACGGTCGACCGCAACCCCTACAAGCACGGCAGGTTCACCCCTGGCACCCGCATCCCGATCCTGCCGCCCGAGCAGATAGCCGCCGACAGACCGGACTACGTCCTCGTCCTCCCGTGGAACCTGCGGGCCGAGCTGGTCGAGCAGCTGTCCTTCGTGCACGCCTGGGGCGGCCGACTGGTCTTTCCCATACCGGAACTGAGCATTGTCGAGGTCAAGCCGTGAAGGTCGTACTGTTCTGCGGCGGCTATGGGCTGCGTATGCGCAACGGAGCCTCCGACGACGTGCCCAAGCCGATGGCGATGGTCGGCCCGCGGCCGCTGATCTGGCACGTCATGCGCTACTACGCGTACTTCGGGCACACGGAGTTCATCCTGTGTCTCGGGTACGGGGCTCACCACATCAAGGACTTCTTCCTCAACTACGAGGAGACGACGTCCAACGACTTCGTGATGCGCAACGGGCAGACCGAGCTGCTGTCCACCGACATCGCCTCCTGGACGATCACGTTCGTGCAGACCGGCATCGAGTCACCGATCGGGGAACGGCTGCGCCGGGTGCGGCACCACCTGGACGGCGACGAGATGTTCCTCGCCAACTACGCCGACGTGCTCACCGATGCCCCGCTGCCGGAAATGATCGACCGGTTCGCCCGGCGCGACGCCGGTGCGTCGATGATGGTGGTGCCGCCGCAGTCCTCGTTCCACTGTGTGGACCTGGGCGATGACGGCCTGGTGGGGGGCATCACGGCGGTGAGCGACATGCCGCTGTGGGAGAACGGCGGCTACTTCGTGCTCCGCCAGGAGGTCTTCGACCACATCCCGGAGAACGGGGACCTGGTCGCTGACGGATGCGCCCAACTGGCCAAGCGCGGCCGTCTGGTGGCGCACCAGCACCGAGGCTTCTGGAAGCCGACGGACACCGTGAAGGAGCGGGCCGCGCTCGACGACGCCTACGCCCGGGGCGACCGTCCGTGGGCCGTGTGGGAACGGGACGGCGCGGGGGCGAGCGCGACCGGCAGCTGGGACGGCTCCGGAGCGAGGGCGTGATCCGGCTCGGGGCCGGGCGCCTGGACCGGCTCGTCGCGGTAGGCGCGCACTGCGACGACATCGCCATCGGCGCCGGCGGCACGCTGCTGACGCTGTGTCTCGCGCGGCCGGGTATCCGTGTCGACGCGCTGGTGCTCTCGGGCGGTGGCAGCGAGCGGGAGCAGGAGGAGCAGGCCGCGCTCGCCGCCTTCTGCCCGGGCGCCGACCTGCGGCTGACCGTGCACAAGCTGCCGGACGGCCGGCTGCCGGCGCACTGGGAGGAGGCCAAGGCCGCCGTCGAGGAGCTGCGCGAGCGGAGCGAGCCGGATCTGGTCCTTGCGCCGCGCACCGATGACGCGCACCAGGATCACCGCGGCCTGGCGCAGCTGCTGCCCACGGCGTTCCGCGACCACCTGGTGCTCGGCTACGAGATCGTCAAGTGGGACGGCGATCTCGGCCGTCCGGCGGCCTACCAGCCGCTGTCGCCGGAGATCGCCGAACAAAAGGTGCGGCTGCTGCAGGAGCACTACCCCTCGCAACGGCACCGGCCCTGGTACGACCGGGAGGCCTTCCTCGGTCTTGCGCGGATCCGCGGCATCGAATGCCATGCGCGCTACGCCGAGGCGTTCGCCGTCACCAAACTCACTCTCGATCTGGGGGAATGAACTGTGCGCGTACTGCTGACCGGACACCAGGGCTACCTGGGCACCGTGATGGCCCCGGTCCTCGCGGCCGCCGGGCACGAAGTCGTCGGTCTTGACGCCGGCCTGTTCGCGGACTGCGTCCTTGGCCCGCCGCCCGCGGACCCGTCCGGGCATCAAGTGGACCTGCGCGACGTCACGGCCGAACACGTGGCCGGGGTGGACGCCGTGATCCACCTGGCCGCCCTGTCCAACGACCCGCTGGGATCGCTGGCGCCGGACCTCACCTACGACATCAACCACCACGCGTCCGTACGCCTTGCCCGGCTGGCCCGCGACGCCGGAGTGCGGCGCTTCCTGTACGCGTCGACCTGCTCGGTCTACGGCGCCGCCGGCGGCAGCGACCTGGTGACCGAGGACGCCCCGCTGCGCCCGGTGACGCCGTACGCGGAGTCCAAGGTGCGGGTGGAGGACGACCTGCACCCACTCTCCGACGGCGACTTCAGCCCGGTGTTCATGCGCAACGCCACCGCCTTCGGCTACTCACCCCGGCTGCGCGCCGACATCGTGCTGAACAACCTGGTGGGGCACGCTCTTTTGTCCGGCGAGGTCCTTGTGCTCTCCGACGGCACCCCCTGGCGCCCGCTGGTGCACGCCGCCGACATCGCACGGGCCTTCGCGGCCGCGCTGGTCGCGCCGCGGGAATCGGTGCACGACCGGGCGTTCAACATCGGCAGCGAGATCAACAACGTCACCGTCGCCGAGATCGCCGAGCAGGTCGCCGAGGCGGTGTCCGGCGCGAAGGTGGTGATCACCGGGGAGACCGGTGCCGATCCGCGGTCGTACCGGGTGGACTTCTCCCGGTTCCGCGCCGCGTTGCCCGGCTTCGACTGCGAGTGGACGGTGAAGCAGGGCGCGCTCGAACTCGCCGACGCCTACCGGAAACACGGGCTGACCCGGGAGGACTTCGAGCGACGCTTCACCCGCCTTGCCGTGCTGAGCGCGGCGTCCGACGCCGGCGCCGTCGACGACACCCTGCGGTGGCGCCGATGACCTCGTCCGGCGAACAGATGCACGCGCTGGTGGAGCGGTTGTACCCGCTCTGCCGGAGCATCACCGGCGACGGTGTGCGCGCCACCCTGGAGATCGTCGGCGAGTACGTCCCGCTGCAGGTGCACGAGGTGCCGACCGGGACTCAGGTGCTCGACTGGACGGTGCCGCAGGAGTGGAACATCCGGGACGCGTACGTCGCCGACTCCGCCGGCAATCGGGTCGTCGACTTCGCCGCGTCCAGCCTGCATGTGCTCGGCTACAGCGTGCCGGTGTCGGCGACCGTGCCGCTGGCCGAACTGCGTGAACACCTGCACACCCTGCCGGACCACCCGGCCTGGGTGCCGTACCGCACCAGCTACTACAAGCCGGACTGGGGGTTCTGTCTGGCCCAGGAGACCTTGGACGCGCTGCCGGACGGCGAGTACGAGGTACGCATCGACTCCACGCTCGCCGACGGCCACCTCACCTACGCCGAGCACGTGGTCCCCGGGCAGGTCGCCGACGAGGTGATCGTCTCCTGCCACGTCTGCCACCCGTCGCTGGCCAACGACAACCTGGCCGGCATCGCGGTGGCGACGTTCCTGGCCCAGGAGCTGGCGAAGAAAACGCCGTACTACACCTACCGGTTCCTGTTCGCGCCCGGCACCATCGGGGCGATCACCTGGCTGGCCCGCAACGCGGAGCGGGTGGAACGGGTCAAGCACGGCCTTGTGCTGGCATGCGCAGGCGACTCGGGTCAACTGACGTACAAGCAGAGCAGACGCGGCGACGCGGAGATCGACCGGGTGATGCGGCACGTGCTGGCCGCGTCCGAACGCCCGCACCACGTGAACGAGTTCACTCCGTACGGCTACGACGAGCGACAGTTCTGCTCGCCCGGGTTCGATCTCGGCGTGGGCTCGCTCACCCGGACCCCGTACGCCGGCTACCCCGAATACCACACCTCGGCGGACAACCTGGACTTCGTCTCGCCAGCGGCGATGGCGGACACGCTCGCCGTCTGCCGCGAGGCGTTCGCCGTCCTCGACCGCAACCGGCGGTACCTCAACCTCAGCCCCTACGGCGAACCACAGCTGGGCCGACGCGGGTTGTACGACGCGCTCGGCGGCCGCAGCGACACCAAGCAGGCCCAGATGGCCATGCTCTGGGTGCTCAATCTGTCCGACGGCGAGCACAGTCTGCTGGACGTCACCGAGCGGTCCGGGCTGCCGTTCGACACCGTCGCCGCCGCGGCCGGCGCCCTGCACGGCGCCGGGCTGATCAAGGCATGACGCCGATGACCACCGAGGAGGAGAAGACGACGACACCGGCGGCCCCGGCCGGACAGGCCCGGCGGACCGCCAAGCGGGCCCTCGTCGGCCGGCTCTCCTGGGGACTGGCCGACCAGGCGGCCTCCAGCGTGAGCAACTTCGTGGTGGGCATCTACGTGGCGCGCTCGCTGGGGGTGACCGCGTTCGGCGTGTTCAGCCTGGCCTGGGTGACCTACGGCGTGGTGCTCAACGTCTCCCGCGGGCTGGCCACCGACCCGCTCGTGGTGCGCTTCAGCGGCGTGTCGGACACGTCCTGGCGCGGGGCGGTGGCCCGGTCGTCGGGTACCGCGCTCGGCGTCGGTGCCGCCCTCGGCGCGGTGTGTCTGCTGGTCGGACTGGGCCTCGGCGGCCGTGTGGGGCCCGCGTTCGCCTGCCTCGGCGTCATGCTGCCGGGGCTGCTGCTCCAGGACGCCTGGCGGTTCTCGTTCTTCACCGCCGGCGCCGGGCGGAAGGCGTTCGTCAACGACGTCGTGTGGGGTGTCGCGCTCGTCCCGGCCATGGTGGTGGCGGCTCGCGTGGACAGCGTGGCCGCTTTCGTGCTCGCCTGGGGCGCGTCCGCCACGGTGGCGGCGGGGTACGGCTACCTCCAGTCCGGCATCCGGCCCCGGCTGACCGAGGCGCGCGGGTGGCTTCGCGAGCAGCGCGATCTCGGCTACCGGTACCTGGTCGAGAACGTCAGCCTCAGCGGCGCGAGCCAGCTGCGGGCGTACGGGCTCGGCGCGATCGTCGGGGTCGGCGCGGTGGGTGCGGTGCGGGGCGCCGAGCTGCTGCTCGGCCCGTTCCTCGCTGTGCTGATGGGGCTGTCGCTGGTCACCGTCCCGGAGGCGGCACGGGTGCTGCGGCAGGCCCCGCAGCGGCTGGGGAAGTTCTGCCTCCTCCTTGGCGGCGGGCAGGCCGCCGCCGCGCTGCTCTGGGGCGGGGCGCTGCTGCTGATGCCGGACCGGCTCGGCGAGTTCGTGCTCGGCGGCGTCTGGCACTCCGCCGCGGAGCTCATCGTGCCGATCACCCTCGGCGTCGCGGGCGCCGGCCTCGGCACCGGCGCGGCGGCCGGGCTGCGCGCGCTCGGCGCGGCCCGGCGCAGCCTGCGCTGCCAGCTGTTCGCCTCCGCCTGCTATGTCAGCGGCGGGCTCGGCGGGGCGGTCGTGGCCGGCACGGTCGGCTCGGCCTGGGGCGTCGCCGCCGCGACCGTCAGCGGCTCGGCCGTCTGGTGGCTGCAGCTGCGGTCCGCCCTGCGCGAGCGCCACCACAACCCCGTTCCCGAAGTGAGGACCTCATGACCGACCGACCCAGGCTGAGCATCGGCCTGCCCGTGTACAACGGCGAGGAATACCTGGCCCAGTCGCTCGACGCCCTGCTCGGGCAGACCTACGAGGACTTCGAACTGGTCATCTCAGACAACGCCTCGACCGACGGGACCCAGGACATCTGCCGCAAGTACGCCGCGCAGGACTCACGCATCCGGTACCTCCGCCTGCCCCGGAACATCGGCGCCACCCCGAACCACAACCGTGTGTTCGCCGAGTCCCGCGGCGAGCTGTTCAAGTGGGCCTCGCACGACGACCTGTACGGCCGAGACCTGCTGCGGCGCTGCGTTCAGGCGCTGGACGAGCGGCCGGACATGATCCTCGCGCACACCGGCCAGGCGGTCATCGACGGCGACGGCCAGGTGAAGGTCCCCTACGAGTACGGGCTCACCACCGACTCGCCGCACGCGCCGGAGCGCTTCCGCAGTCTGCTGTTCGAGCCGGGTGGCGACGACTTCTACGGGGTGATGCGGGCCGACATGCTGCGCCGGGTGAAACCGATGGACAGCTACCACCACGCGGACCGCACCTTCGTCGCCGAGATCACCCTGCACGGGCCCTTCCACCAGGTGCCGGAGCTGCTGTACTTCCGCCGCGACCACCCCACCCGCGCCGAGCGGGCGAACCCTTCCAAGCGCGCCCGGTGCGTCAACCTGGACCCGCGCCGGGCAGGCCCGCTGCACCCGACACCCCGGCTGCTCGCCGAGTACGTCTGGGGCTTCGCCTCGGCGATCCGGCGGGCACCGCTGTCCCCTGCCGACCGGCGCGCGTGCCACCGCCACCTGGCCGCGTGGATGACCAGCCGGGCCCGGCCGGGCGCCGGTGAGCGGGTCGAGGACCGCGCCCCGGTCGACCCGAGCCTGCTCACCGTCTCCGTCGACGCCCTCGTCGCCGGCCGTGAAGGTCGTGAAGGGAGGCAGGCATGACGCCTGTGCGCGTCGGGGTGTTCGGCCTGCTCGGCTCCGGCAACCTCGGCAACGACGGGTCGCTGGAGGCCGTGCTCGGGTACCTCCGCGCCGAGCACCCGGCGGCGGTCGTGGACGCCCTGTGCGGCGGGCCCGAGACCGTGACGACCCGGTTCGGGATCCCCGCCACGCGGCTGCACTGGAACCGCGCGGAGTACCGGACCGCGTCACGTGCGGGCGCGATCGCGGCGAAGGGTCTGGGCAAAGTCGTCGACGTCTTCCGCACCGCCGCCTGGGTGCGCCGGCACGACGTGGTGATCGTGCCGGGCATGGGCGTCCTGGAGGCGACGTTGCCGCTGCGGCCGTGGGGCTTCCCGTACTCGCTGTTCCTGCTCTGCGCGAGTGGCCGGCTGTTCGGCACCCGGGTCGCGCTGGTCAGCGTGGGCGCCGCCACGATCGGCAACCGGCCGACCCGGGCCCTGGTGCGCTGGTCGGCGCGGCTGGCCGCGTACCGCTCGTACCGGGACGCCCAGTCCCGCGACGCGATGCGGGCGATGGGCGTGGACACCGCGCGCGACGAGGTCTACCCGGACCTCGCGTTCTCCCTGCCGGCGCCGCGGACGAGCGCGCCCTCAGGGCCCCCGAGCCAAGTCTGCGTCGGTGTCATGGACTTCCACGGCGGCAACGACGACCGCGCCCGGGCCGATGAGATATACGGGCGCTACCTCGACGGGACGATCCGGTTCGTCCGCACGCTGGTCGAGGAGGGCAGGCCGGTCAGGCTGCTCACCGGCGACGAATGCGATGCCTCGGTGGTCGCCGCGATCCTCGACGCAGTGGACTCGCCGCTGGTCACCGCTGCCGAGACGTCCTCACTGGCCGACCTGATGAAGGAGATGGCGGCTGCCGACACCGTGGTGGCGATCCGTTACCACAACCTGATCTGCGCGCTGAAGACCGGCACGCCGGTGCTCGCACTCAGCTATGCGGCGAAGAGCGACGCGCTCATGGCGCAGATGGGCCTTGCCGCGTACTGCCACCCGGCGCGCGAGGTCGACGCCGACCGGCTGCTCGAGCAGTTCCGGGCACTGGAGCAGCGATCGGCCGAGCTGCGGCGGACCCTCACCGAGCGAAACCAGGCCGCCGCCCAGCACCTCCAGCACCAGTTCACCGCCTTGACAGCGGCCCTGTTCCCGGCGACCGACCACACCCACGCCCACACCATGCGGGAGGCTCCATGAAGGCGACCGAAGTCCCGGCGATCGCCGGCGCGTACCTGTTCGAGCCGACGCCGTACGCCGACGAGCGCGGCTTCTTCTGCCGCACCTTCGACGCCGACGTGGTCCGCTCGGTGGGCCTCGACCCGGACGCCTTCGTTCAGGACAGCCTGTCCCGCTCGGTCCGGGGCGTGCTGCGCGGCCTGCACCTGCGCTCCGGCGCCGGCGAGGCCAAGCTGGTGCGGTGCTCGTACGGGAGGATCTTCGACGTCGTCGTGGATTTGCGGACGGACTCGCCGACATACCGCAACCGGGCCTTCTTCGAGCTGTCCGACGAGACGCAGGTGACCCTGTACATCCCGGCGGGGTGCGCGCACGGCTTCCAGGCTCTGACCGAAACCGCCGACACCTCGTACCGCATCGACCGACCGCACGATCCTGCCGAGGACGTGACGATCGCCTTCGACGACCCGGAGCTCGCCATTCCCTGGCCGCTCCCGGTCACATCGATGTCCCTGCGGGACCGGGAGGCGCCGAGTCTCGCCGAAGTCCTGAAGCAAACAGAGAGTTGAGGTCGGCGTGGACGCCGAAGACGCCGAAGAGCTCCTCCTCCCCCGGTCGCGGCTGGCGAACGAGCGGCTGCACGCCCTGATCCCCGGGGGCGCCCACACCTACGCCAAGGGCGACGACCAGTACCCCGAGAACCTGGCCCCGGTCATCAGCCACGGCCACGGTGCCCACGTGTGGGACATCGACGGCAACCGCTACGTCGAGTACGGCTCCGGCCTGCGGTCGGTCAGCCTCGGCCACGCCCACCCACGCGTGATCGAGGCGGTGCGGCGGGAACTCGACCGCGGCAGCAACTTCGTCCGGCCGTCCATCGTGGAGGTCGAAGCCGCGGAACGCTTCCTGGCCACGGTGCCGACCGCCGAGATGGTGAAGTTCGCGAAGAACGGCTCCGACGCCACCACCGCCGCGGTGCGCCTCGCCCGCGCCGCCACCGGGCGCCCGCGGGTGGCCATCTGCGCCGACCATCCGTTCTTCTCCGTCGACGACTGGTTCATCGGCACCACGCCGATGTCCGCCGGTGTTCCGGCGGCGACCGACGAGCTCACCGTGGCGTTCCCTTACGGGGACCTGGCCGCCACGGAGGAGCTGCTGACCCGGTACCAGGACGAGGTCGCCTGCCTGATCCTCGAACCCGCCACCCACACCGAGCCGCCCCCCGGGTACCTCGCCGGCCTGCGCGCGCTGGCCGACCGGCACGGCTGCGTACTGATCTTCGATGAGATGATCACCGGCTTCCGCTGGTCCGAGGCGGGCGCCCAGGGCCTGTACGGCGTCGTCCCCGACCTCTCCACGTTCGGCAAGGCGCTGGGCAACGGATTCGCCGTCTCCGCGCTGGCCGGGCGCCGCGATCTGATGGAGCAGGGCGGGCTGCGTCACTCCGGCGACCGGGTGTTCCTGCTGTCCACCACGCACGGTGCCGAAACGCACTCCCTGGCAGCCGCGATGGCCGTGCAGACCACCTACGTCGAGGAGGGCATCACTGCACAACTGCACGCCCTCGGCGAGCGGTTGGCCGCCGGTGTCCGCGACGCCGCGGCCGCCATGGGCGTCGGCGACCACGTCGTCGTCCGGGGCCGGGCCAGCAACCTGGTCTTCGCCACCCTCGACGAGAACCGGCAACCGTCGCAGCAGTACCGCACCCTGTTCCTGCGCCGGCTCCTCGCGGGCGGGGTGCTGGCCCCGTCGTTCGTGGTGAGCAGCGCGCTCGGCGACGCCGACATCGATCACACCGTCGACGTGGTGGCCCAGGCATGTGCGGTGTACCGGAAGGCACTGGACGCCGCCGACCCCACCCCCTGGCTGGCCGGACGACCTGTGAAGCCCGTGTTCCGCCGCTTGGCGTGACGTGACGTGACGTGACGTCAGCGATGCTCCCGCCGACCGGCGTCGGTCATCCGATCGGCCAGCCGGTCAGCCATCCGGTCGACCAGCCACGCGGTCGCCGGTATCACCGCCAGCGCGGTGCACCAGCCGCCGAGGACGTCGGTCGGGTAGTGCGCGCCCAGGGCGACCTGCGCCCAGCCCATGGCGGCACCGGCAACCAGCGCCGCGGCGAGCACGAGTGACGTGCCGGCCGTCCTGCCGAGGCCGAGGCCGAGCCTGCCGGTCGCCAGCAGCGCCACCACGAGGGCGAGCGCGGTGAGGAAGGCGGTGTGCCCGCTCGGGTAGGACAGGTTGTCGTCGCCGTGGATGGTGCGTCCCACCAGGGACTTGAGCAGCGTCGCCGTCCCCACGGTCATGCCGGCGCCGGCAACGACGAGCACCGCTGCGCGAGGACGCCGAAGCAGCAGGCAGCCCGTCACGGTGGCCACGACCAGCGTCGCCGCTCCCACGGGCTCCCCCAAGAAGTCAGTGGCCAGAGCGACGTGCCGCCACTGCGGCCCCACACCGTCCACCGCCGCCCAGATCCGCGCGTCCACCGTGCCGGGCTTGTCGTCGCCGGCATACAGGACCCCGAGCACGACGACCACCAGCGCGGCGAGGGCCGCAATCAGCCCGAGCCGCACGCGCAGCGACGGGGGCAGCACCGCGGGCGCCGACCGGCCGGTCACACGCCCACCGCGTCCGGTCGGCCTGCGGTGCTCTGCCATGATCGGTAGATGGTGTTCCGGATCTTGACTCCTTGAGGCGGGGTGAGGGTGCGGCTCTTCATCGGACCGGTGGGCAGCCATGGATCAGCGCCTTCCTGTTTCCCCTGCTCCAGGCCCTGTTGAAGACGACCCGGCCTGCTTCCGGTGACCTTCTTGCCTGCCATGCACAGCATTGGTTCATGTCCCGGTCCCCGTGGGACCACGAGCCGGTCGACGACCGGCGGATCGACCTGCTGATGCCCGCGCCGCCGACCGCGCCCCACGACGGCGGGGTGTTGTCTCCGGACGACTACGGTGACCGCAAGTCCGGGCACGCCACGGCCTACGTGTCCCGTCAGTACCTCGGCTCCCGCGGACGGGTCGGAAACGGCATTGTCGCGGCCACCACCGCCCGGGCCGATGAGCGCGTGCACCACCCGCCGCACACCGTGCCCTACCAGCCGGCTCCCACCCTGCCTCAAGGGCCCGCCGATCCGGCGTTTCGCACCAAGGGCCAACTGGCCGCCCACCTGGTGGTCCGGGCCCGCGCCGCGACCCCCCACTTGGTGGCGGTGGAGCCGAACACCCCGCTCATGACCGAGACGGGGAAAGCCCGCACACCGTCGCAGACCATCCGGCAGATGCGATGCACCTCCCCCTCCCGTCGCGGCCGACGCCATGCCACCCGCCGCTACCGCGATGCCGTGCCCCCGAGAACTGCCCTCCCCGCTCGCCGACATGGCCGGGATCGTCAGATGTACGGGCTGCGCACGGCTGGACCGAGCAAGACTGCAAACACGTCGAGCGCGAACTGGGCTGGGCCGACTTCCAGACGCGCTCCGGCCACGCGATCCAACGCCACTGACGCTGGTCGACGTGGCCTTCGGTTCTGCTGGTGCCAACTCCCCACCAACGAGCCCCCCGTCGTGTCTGACTTGGCCCGCGCGGGAGCCATCAGCCTGTGCAGCCCCGAACTCGCCAGCCTGTCCATCACCCTTGGCAAGGGCATCGGAATCAGTCTCCACCTGCCACCCTAACCAACAATGCGGTCGCGGCAAGCCGCCCTCGGAAAGTCCACGGGTGAACCGCTCCGGGTCTGATGGAGGCTCTGATATGCCCCGGCTCTGATGGAGTCATGGCACGTCCGTCCCCTACCCTGCTGAGCTTCGTGAGCGTGCAGTGCGCATGGTCGCGAAGATGCGCCCCAACTACCCGACCGAGTGGGCCGCGATGAAGGCGGTCGCCGCGAAGCCGGGCATCGGCACCGCGGAAACGGGGCGGTGTGGGTCCGCAAATCCCAGGTCGACGCCTGCCAGCGGCCTGGCGTCACCTCTGAGGAGGCCGCGGAGATCAAGCGGCTCAAAGCCGAGAACGCCGAGCTGTGGCGGGCGAACGTGGCTCGTTTCTTCGCCCCACCGCAGCGCGGCGCGCCGTCACCCCAGAGGGCCTGTCGGCGAGTTCCTCGTTGAGCCGCAGAAGACCCGAGGATGGTCCGGACCTGGTGTCAGAGATCAAGACAGGGGACATTTCCAGACCAGGTCGCCGTCCACTGCCGACTGCGGACTCGTGCACCACCATGCGACGAGGAGCCTGCTGGCATGCCGGCAAAGAGGCTCGGCCGTTACGACGGCGATGACCTACGGCAGTTGCCAGTCGACCGGCTGGGCACCCTGTTTGACGAGTAGGTCGTTGGCCCGGCTGAACGGCCGCGACCCGAAGAAACCCCGGTCCGCCGACATCGGAGACGGGTGCGCGGACTCGATCGCAGGAAGCTCCCCGAGCAGCGGACGCAGATTGCGGGCATCCCGGCCCCACAGCACCGACACCAGCGGCGTACCGCGCTCGGCCAGCGCCCGGATCGCCTGCTCGGTGACCTCCTCCCAGCCCTTGCCCCGGTGCGCCGCGGGCTTGCGCGGAGCCGTGGTCAGCGCCCTGTTGAGCAACAGCACGCCCTGCTGGGTCCACGGCGTCAGATCACCGTTCGACGGCCTGGGCAGCCCCAAGTCCGTATGGAGCTCCCGGAATATGTTCTCCAGACTGCCCGGCAACGAACGCACCTCCGGCGAGACCGCGAAACTCAACCCGATCGCCATCCCCGGCGTGGGATAAGGATCCTGGCCGACAATCAGGACGCGAACGTCATCGAAGGGCTGTTGGAAGGCGCGCAGGACATTCGCCCCCGCCGGAAGGTAGGTCCGGCCGGCCGCTATCTCGGCCCGGAGGAAGTCGCCCATGGCGGCAATGCGTTCGGCCACAGGCTCAAGAGCCTTCGCCCAGCCTGCCTCAATTAGTTCATGCAAAGGTCGTGGTGCCACGACGCGTCACTCTACTGGCACACGCAGGCGCCCTGCGTACGCAGGGAAGCCTCCACACAGGAGCCGTCCCCAAGGCGCTAGTCTTCTTCCTCGTCCAGGTCCGCGAGCCGGTCGAGCACATCGTGCAGCCGGTCACCGGGAAGGAGGGGAGCTTGTCGCGTCCAGTGATCAAGCCACTCGGCCATGGCCGTCATGCCTGGTCAACCCCTCGTACCGGATACGCCAACGACCTTCTGGAGCGGCAGGGAGGGCAGCCGGTGGACCGGCGTCTGCCGTGACCGCTGCCGGTCCCGCCCATGAGGCGGGCCGGGCGGCGGCCGCGTCCGGCATCCTCGCCGTCGACTCGGGAGGCTCCGGTCTCCGGGTGGCCGTCGGGACTGCGGACCGCGGTGTGCTGGGCGTACGGGAGTCCCGGCAGCCGGTGCGCACGGGTGACCGGGGAATCGACCCGGGGCACCTCCTGGAGCAACTGGTGCCCATGGTGCGGGCGCTGACCGCCGAGACCGGGATCGCGGAGTCTGCCACGGCCGTGGTCGGCGCCGCCGGGCTCACCACCCTGGGCGAGGGCCTGCGCGCGGAACTCCCGGCAGCCCTGCGCCGCGAGTTCGGCGCCCGGACGGTCGCCCTGGTCGCCGACGCCGTCACCGCCTACGTGGGCGCCCTCGGGTTCCGTCCCGGTGCCGTGGTCGCCGCCGGGACGGGACTGATCGCGATCGGCACGGACCTGACGGGGTGGCGGCGAGCCGACGGCTGGGGCCACCTGCTCGGCGACTGCGGAAGCGGCGCGTGGATCGGCCGCGCCGGTCTGGAGGCCGCGCTGCGCGCCCACGACGGCCGGCCCGGCGGCTCTGCCGTGCTGTTGACCCGCGCCGAGGAGGTGTTCGGCCCGATGCCGGGACTGCCCGGCCTGCTCTATCCGCGTCCGGACCGCGCCGCCGTCCTCGCCTCCTTCGCTCCCGAGGTGGCCGCCTGCGCACCCATCGACCCGGTCGCCGCGGGCGTCCTGCGGTCGGCGGCCCGGCACATGGCCGAGTCGGCGGCCGCGGTCTGCCCCGGCTCGGGAGACCCTCAGGTCGCGCTCACCGGTGGTCTGTTCAAGATGGGCGCCCCGCTCGTCGTACCGCTGGAGGAGGAGTTGGGGCAGCGGCTGCCGCACGCGCGGCGCGTTCCCGCCGACGGCGATCCGCTGCACGGCGCCGTACGCGTCGCCACCGAACTCGCCACGGGCGCGCTCACTCTGCCGGGTGATGACACGATGATGCACGTGGTGACCACGAAAAGGGAATGAACGGGCGGTGACCGTTCCCGCACCGCGGGCACAAACCGCCCGGAAAACACGCTGATCACTTCTGATCCGTACGTAACTCATCAGACAAAACCGGACGGATACCGCTCACCTGCACCCTCCCCGAACAGGGGAGCCCAAGAAGCCAGTAACATGCGGCGCCATGAGCTCCCCCACTGGGCCCGCCGGCCTACCAGTACGAATGCCGCGCCCCCGCCAGCCCGGTCGGCACCGCCGACCCGAGCCCCTGGCGGCTCCCGAGGGCGCGCCCGCGCTCGTCCTCGCGGTTCCGGGCCCGCCCAGCGCCGCGACCCGCGGCCTCGCCGAGGAGGTCGTGAGCATCGCCCGCTCCGAGCTCCCCGGTCTCGACGCCCGCATCGGCTACCTCGACGGGGACGACACGGAGTACCCCACACTCCAGTCCGTGCTCGTGCGCGCGGCCGACGAGCGCACCGCCCGCTACGAGCAGGCCCGTGCCGCCGGTCTCGACGTCAAGCAGCCCGACGGCCCGGTCGCCGTCGTCGTGCCCCTGCTGGCCGGCCCGGACAGCGCGCTGCTGCGCCAGGTCCGCCAGGCCGTGATGGAGAGCCGCGTCGCCGCCGACCTCACCGATGTGCTCGGCCCGCACCCGCTGCTCGCCGAGGCCCTGCACGTGCGCCTGTCCGAAGCGGGCCTGGCCCGCGCCGACCGCGCCCGCCTGTTCACCGTGGCGACCGCGGCGGACGGCATCATCCTGGCCTCCGTCGGCGGTGACGAGGCGGTGCAGGCTGCCGGGATCACCGGCATGCTGCTCGCCGCGCGTCTCGCCGTGCCGGTGATGGCGGCGGCCCTGGACCAGGAGGGCTCGATCGCGTCCGTCGCCGACCAGCTCCGCTCCTCGGGCTCCCAGCAGCTGGCGCTCGCGCCGTACCTGATCGGCCCCGAGATCGACGCCACCCTGATCGAGGAGGCGGCCAAGGAGGCGGGCTGCGCGGCCGCCGACGCGCTCGGCCCGTACCCGGCCATCGGCAAGCTCGCCCTGGCCAAGTACACGACGGCCCTGGGTATCGCCCCGCCGCAGCCGCAGGGCGCTCCGGTGCGCTGAACGGTGCGAACGGTCGTACGACCGCTGTGCGCCGGTCGTACGGCGAAGGGCCCGCTCCTCGACGAGGAGCGGGCCCTTCGCCGCCAGTGGTCAGTCGAAGACCACGCAGGACGCGGCCTGGACCTCGATCGCGCCGGCGCGGCGCGGCAGGCCCGTGGCCGGGTCGAGGCGGAACCAGGTCACGTCTCCGGAACGTTCGTTGGCGGAGTACAGAAAGCCGTTCGACTCGGCGAGGGCGCGTGGCCAGTGACCCCCGCAGGGCACCGTGCCGACCAGGCGCAGCCCCTCCCCCTCGACGACGAACACGGACAGCACGTCCTCGCCCCGGGTCGCGGTCCACACGAAGCGGCCGTCCGGGGACACGACGATGCCCGACGGGTAGGCGTCACCGGCCGGGGCGCCGGGCAGCACCGGCGTCTCGTCCAGCGGCTTCAGCAGGCCGTCTGCGGGCTCCCAGCGGCAGACGGTGACGCTCGGGGTGAGTTCGTTGACGACGTACACGCGCTCGCCGTCCGGGTGGAACGCCAGGTGGCGCGGTCCTGAGCCGGGCCGTAGGGCGGTCTCCCGGTGCAGGACGGGGTTGCCGTCGGCCAGCGTGCACACCCGCACCGAGTCGGTGCCGAGGTCGACGCTGACGGCCCACCGGCCGCTGGGGTCGCTCAGCACCTGGTGGGCGTGCGGTCCTTGCTGGCGCAGCGTGTGCGGTCCGCCGCCGGCATGCGGGAGCACGCCGGACGCGGCGGGGGCGAGGGTGCCGTCGGCGCGGACCGGGACGGCGGTGACGCTGCCGGAGCCGTAGTTGGCGGTCAGGACGTGCCCGTCGTACAGGCCGAGGTGCGTGGGCCCGTTGCCGCCGACCGCGACGGGCGGCCCTGCGAGCTCCGGCGTGTCGCCCGCCAGCCGGTACGCGGCCACGGCACCCTCGGCCGTCTCGCTGACCGCGTAGAGCATGTCCCCGCCCGGCGCCAGGGTCAGATACGAGGGGTCCGGCACGCCGTCCACGCTGCTCAGGACGCTCAGCGTGCCGCTGTCCGGATCCACGGCGGCCGTGACGAGACCGGGACCGCCGGCCGCCGTGAACGACCCGATGAACGCCCGCCGTAGCCGCGTGCCCTCGCTTGTCACCGCGGTCCCCTCTCGTTGGGTGCTGTTCAGGGGGACGGTAGCAGGAGATCACGCAAGGTCTAGACCAAGATTCGACGATGGCGTGCCGAGCACGGGGCCCGGCGAGGGGTGCGCCGCGGGGAGGGGTGCGCCGCGGGGTGAGCTTCGGCGTGACGGGCTGGCGCGGCTGCGCGGGTGGGCCGAAGGGCGCGGCTGGGCGGGAGCGGCCCGGGGCCCGCGGCCCGAGGCCTGGCGCGGCGGCCCGAGGCACGCGGGCCCCAGCTGCGCGACTGCCCACGTCCCGCGACCTGCGGTGGTAGGGCGAGGCGGGCTGGTCCAGCTGGACGGGCACGGCCGTGCCCGCGGCCAGGGGGCACGCGGCCCGCGACCTGGCGCGGCCACCCAAACCACACCACCCCCAGCTGCGCGACCACCCGGCGCACACGGCCTCCGGCAGGTGCGGCGAAGCGGGCAGGCTGACCCCGCCCGGCGGGCACGGCCGAGGCGGCGCTCGGGGGCACGCAACCCGCGGCTGGAGCCATTGCCCGGCGTACGCAGTCTGCGGCTGGGGCGGTTGGGCGGACACGGCCGAAGCGGCGGTCGAGGGGGACGGCCCGCAGCCGACGCGGCCGGCGCGGCGGTCGGGGGCGCAAGGCCCGCAGCTGACGCGGTCACCGGGGCCCGCGGCCCGCGTGGCCGCAAGAGGTTCGCAGGTGTCGTGCGGAACCGCGGTCAGGTGCCCCGCCGAGCAGGCCCGGAGCCGGGGCTCAGGCGCCCACCGACGGCGAGCCGGAGGGTGTGCGCAGCGGGTGGGCCAGTTCGGTCAGGGCGCGCTCCAGGCCGTGCAGGTGGGCCAGGGCGGTGCCCTCGGCGGGCGGCGCCGCGGCTGCGGGGGTCTGTTCGGGGCCGCCCTCCGTGAGTGCCTCGACCGTGGCCTGTACGCGCCAGCAGGCGGCGGCGAGGCGGGCGTCGTGGGATGCCTCGGGGTCGGCGGCGACGGCGACGAGGCCTCGGATCTCCCAGGCGCAGTCGTCGAGCAGGGCGAGGACCTGGCGGGCACGGCGCTTGCGCCCGAGCATCGGGTTGAGCGGGTGCACGAGCGGGGCGACGGAGAGCCGTACCCGGCCGAGCAGCTGCTCCAGCTCGGCCACGCGGCGGGCCGGATCGGCGCCGGGGTCGCCCGCTAGCCGGGCCGCGGCCTCGGCGGTGCAGGCGTGGACGCGGCGCAGGGCGCGCCGGATCCAGGCGTCGGTGATGGCGTGGGTGGTGACGGGCAGGACGAAGAGGACGGCCAGGACCGCGCCGATCGCGCCGACGCCGGTCTCCGCCAGACGCAGGGCGAGCAGACCCGGGTCGAGGACACCGAGGAGTCCGTACAGGAGCTCGGCGAGCAGGGTCACGCAGAGCATCATCCAGGTGTAGGAGACGGCGGCCGTGTAGAAGATGCCGAAGACGCACACGGCGACGAGCACAGCCGTGGGGGCGGCGGCTCCGTTCACCGGGACGGCGACGAGCAGGCCGAGGCCGATGCCGATCACGGTGCCGAGGACCCGGCGGAAGCCGCGGACCAGGGTCTCGCCCCGCGAGGTGGTGTTCACGAAGATCCACCAGGTGGCGCCGACGGCCCAGTACCAGCGCTGCCCTGACACCAACTGGCCCACGACGAGCGCGAAGCCCGCACCGGCGGTCGCCTGGATCGCCTGGCGCGTGGTCACGCGGGCCAACCCCGTGCCGCCCGGCGGGGCGGGTACGGCGGCCGGGGGCAGGCGCCGCTCGTAGCACCACAGCCCGAAGCGGACTGCCGACGCCGTCAGGACCGACAGCAGGACGGCGGCGTACAGCTCGGGCAGCTGGTCCGTGGTGGCGTGGAGGAACTGGGCCACGAAGAAGGTCATGAACGCGAACACGCCGAGGCTGTGCCCGCGCGGTCCCCAGCGACGCGCGTACACGCCCGCGCCGATGACGGCCAGGAAGGCGAGGTCACGTGCCACGGGGTGGTCGTGCAGCTCCGCCGCGGCGACAAGCACGGGCAGGCCGACGGCGGGCAGCAGGGCGGTGGTGACGGCCTGGCCGCAGACCGTGGCGTCGGTGACGGTGAACAGGGCGAGGAGCGCGGCGAGCCCGCCGGTGACGGCACCGGCGAGGGAGTGTCCGGCGAGACCGCAGACGACGACCGCCGCCCCGATGCCGAGGACGGCCCGCGCGGCGAAACGCAGTCGCGTCCGCCCCGGGTCCGGAGCCATGAACACCCTCTTCAGCACTGCTTCCCGCCCTTGGTTCACCGGCTGGTTCACCGGCACGAAAAAGGCGCCGCGGAGATCCGCAGCGCCATCGACACACCCATGAGAGCACCTGTACCACCACTGGCTCAAGTGTCGGCTTGATGACTGTGCCATTGGCTCACCGATAGAGGGGTGAGGTCAGGCCACTCAGGGCCAACGGACCATGAGAGGTGGTCCACCCTCGCCTCTTGCAGCCGGGCCATTGGTACAGTCGACGCCGATCAAGGACGGACAAGGAGACCGGGCACCATGGCCGTGGACGAGCTCGACACGCGCATCCTGCGACTACTGCTCGAACAATCGCGCACGAGTGTGCGCGAGTACGCCCGCATCCTCGGCGTCGCCCGGGGCACCCTCCAGGCCCGCCTCGACCGCCTGGAGCGCGACGGCGTGATCACCGGCACGGGCCCGACGCTCTCCCCCGCCGCGCTGGACCACCCGGTGCTCGCGTTCGTGCACATCGAGGTCACCCAGGGCCACCTCGACGACGTGGGTGACGCGCTGGCCGCCGTACCGGAGATCGTCGAGGCCTTCTCGATCACGGGCGGCGGGGATCTGCTCACCCGGGTCGTGGCGCGCGACAACCTCCACCTCGAAGACGTCATCCAGAAGCTCATCAGCCTGCCTGGCGTCGTGCGCACACGGACCGAGGTCGCCCTGCGCGAACGCGTCCCGTACCGGCTGCTGCCGCTGGTGGAGTCGATCGGCCGCACAGCCGCCCGGTGACGCTTGGCATGCTGGATCACATGAGCAACTTCGGCAGCACTTCGGTCATATTCGATCTCGACGGAACGCTCGTGGACAGCGAGCCGAACTACTACGAGGCGAGTCGCCACACTCTGGCCGAGCACGGCGTTCCGGAGTTCACCTGGGCGGACCACGAGGGCTACGTCGGCATCAGCACACAGGAGTCGGTCGACATCTGGAAGGAGCGGTACGGGATCCAGGCGCCCGCGGACGAACTGCTCGCCGACACCAACCGCCGCTACCTCGAACTCGCCCGCGCCTCCACCCCCGCCTACCCCCAGATGCGCACATTCGTGGAACTGCTGGCGGGCGAGGGCGTCTCCATGGCCGTGGCCTCGGGCTCGGCACCGGAGGCCATCGAAGCGGTCCTGGCCGGCACAGGCCTCGACGCCCACCTGCGGACCACCGTCTCGGCCGAAGAGGTCCCCCGCGGCAAGCCCGCCCCCGACGTCTTCCTGGAGGCGGCACGCCGTCTCGGCGCGTCCCCGGCCGACTGCGTGGTCGTCGAGGACGCGGCTCCGGGAGCGGCCGCGGCTCGGGCGGCGGGGATGCGGTGCATCGCGGTGCCCTATGTCGCATCGCAGGCGGACGCGCCGGAGTTCGGCTCTGCGGGTCTGCTGGTGCGGGGTGGGCAGGGGGAGTTCACGGCGCGGGCGGCGTATGAGTGGCTCGCGCGGTCGAGGCGGACACCGATCGGGTGAAGCGGCATCCGGGCCGTGCGCGGTCCGCGTGCCCCGCCGCGACTGATCTCGCCCGCACCGTTGACGCTCCCTCACCTCACGCATAGCGTCTGGTCGATCAACCGCACACCGTCCGTTATTTCGAACAATTCCAGCGACGTGGACCGTGGAGGAGCAACATGGCCCCGCCCCTCTCCAGAAGCTCGACGGGCTGCACGCCAACCAGCACATCCCGATCTTCACCGGGCTCGTGCGGCTGTACGACGCGACGGGTCAGGAGCGCTACCTGACCGCCGCGAAGAACTTCTGGGGCATGGTCGTACCGCACCGCATGTACGGCATCGGCGGCACCAGCACCGCGGAGTTCTGGAAGGCGCGGGACGTCATCGCGGGGGCGATCAGCACGACCACGGCCGAGACGTGCTGCGCGTACAACCTGCTGAAGCTGAGCCGGATGCTGTTCTTCCACGATCAGAACCCGACGTACATGGACTACTACGAGCGGGCCCTGTACAACCAGGTGCTCGGCTCCCAGCAGGACAAGGCGGACGCGGAGAAGCCGCTCGTCACGTACTTCATCGGCCTCACCCCCGGCCATGTGCGCGACTACACGCCCAAGCGGGGCACCACCTGTGGCGAGGGCACCGGCATGGAGAGCGCCACCAAGTACCAGGACTCGGTGTACTTCAAGGCCGCCGACGGCAGCGCCCTCTACGTCAACCTGTACAGCCCGTCCACACTGACCTGGGCCGAGAAGGGCGTCACCGTCACCCAGACCACCGACTATCCGCGCGAGCAGGGCACGAAGCTCACCGTGCGCGGTCGCACCGGCGCCTTCGCGCTGCGGCTGCGGGTGCCGTCCTGGGCGACCGCCGGGTTCCGGGTGACCGTCAATGGGCGCGCGGTCGGCGGTACTCCGAAGCCCGGCAGCTACTTCACCGTGTCCCGGACCTGGCGTCACGGCGACACCGTCCGCGTCGCCGTGCCGTTCCGGCTGCGCGTCGAGAAGGCCCTCGACGACCCGTCACTGCAGACCCTGTTCTACGGTCCGGTCAACCTCGTCGGCCGCAACGCCGCGACGGACCACCTGCCGTTCGGCCTGTACCGCAACGCGGCGCTCTCCGGCGACCTGCTGCCCTCCCTCACCCCCGTCACCGGAAAGCCCCTGCACTACACGCTCGACGGCACCGAGTTCGCCCCCTTCTTCGAGGGGACGGAAGACCCCACCCACGCCTACGTGCGGCGGGCCGAGCCCCGCGTGGTCTTCGGGAACACCGACTCCGGTGTCGCCAACCCGGCGAAGGCCGACGGCACGACCCTGCTCGACGAGGTGTGGGCCGGGGCGCCGTTCAGCGGCAAGGGTGCGCTGGTGGCACGGGTGCGGGCGACGGTGGACGCGTGGGTGTCCGTGGGGCTGCTGGGGCAGGCCGACGGGGAGAAGGTGGTGGGCACGGCGCGGAGCGCGACGTACGTGCGCTGACGTCGGCCGGGTGCGAGTGGTTCGGGCTACGACCGGCGGCGCGGCTTTCCGGTGCCGCGCCGTCCGCCGCCCTTCGGGGCGGCGGAGCGGCTCCGCGCGGTGCCGCCGGCCGACTTCGCCTTCGGTTGAGCGCCGCCGCCCGTCGACTTGCCTGACGCGGGCTTGCGGCCTTCTCGCTTCTGCTCCGTCTGCGGCTGCGTGCGGCCGCGCGTGCTGTTGACCGTGCGGCCGCGGACGATGCCGATGAAGTCCTCGACGAGGTCGGTGGTCGCATCCTCGGGCCAGGACAGGGCGACGCTCGACTCAGGGGCGTCCACGACCGGCCGGTAGGTGAGATCCCTGCGGTGGTGGAGGCGGGCCAGCGACTGGGGGACGATCAGGACGCCCACGCCGGCCGCCACGAGTTCGACGGCGTCCGCGGTGGTGGCGGGGCGTTCGAAGGCGGGCTGTCCGGGCGGTTGTTCCCAGCCGAGGACGTCGTCGAGGGGGTGGAGGACGATGTCGTCGGCGAGATCGTCGAGGGACACCTCCTCCGCCGCGGTCACGACGTGGTCCTTCGGCACCACGACCACCGTCGTCTCGGTGTAGAGGGGGATCGCGCTGAACACCGTACGGTCGACGGGGAGCCGTACGAAGCCCGCGTCGGCGGTGCCGTCGCGCAACACCTCGAATGCCTCGGCGGCCGTCACCTGGAGGAGGGTCAGGGGGACGTCGGGCAGGCGCTCGTTCCAGGTCCGCGCCCACTTGGCGGGCGTCACTCCGGGGACGTAAGCGAGCCGGAAGGAGGGGGAGTCTGGCGAGCCGGTCACCCCGCCAGGTTACCGGCTGTGGTCGGGGGTCTCGTTCGCGGCCGATAGTCTGGACAGCATGAAGTCGCACCAGACCGCCCAGACCATGAAGCCCGCGACCGCGGCGAAGAAGCTGGGTGTGTACCTCCCCGCCACCCCCACCGAGTTCCAGGAGGGTGTCGTCTCGCGCGCCGAGCTGAACGAGCTCCAGGCCACCCCGCCCGAGTGGCTGCAGGAGCTGCGACGCACCGGCCCGCACCCTCGCCCGGTGGTCGCCGCGAAGCTGGGCGTCTCCATCGCCGGCCTCGCCCGGGGCGGGGTCACCGAGGCGCTCACCACCGAGCAGATCGACGCGCTCAAGGACGAGAAGCCCGAGTGGCTGGAGAAGGAGCGCGCCACCCAGGCCGACGTCCGCAAGGAGACGGCCCGCCTCAAGCAGCGGGACGCCGAGCGCGCCCAGCAGGATTCCTGAGACGCCCGGCTCAGCCACCCGCGCGGAGCCGTGACGCTCGGCGCGGCTACCTGCGCGGCGCCAGGATGCACAGCGCGTTGGCCGACACGACCGCGGCGACGGCGGCCCACTCGACGAGGCCCAGGTTCTGCCCCAGCACGACCCACCCGACCACCGCGGCGAGGACGGGGTTGACGCTCATGAACAGCCCGAAGGCCGCGGCCGGCACGCGGCGCAGCGTGAACAGATCCGCCAGGTACGGCACGGCGGAGGACAGGACACCGGCCGCCACGGCGTAGCCCAGGGCCTGCGCGGTGGGCGGATGGCGCAGTGCGAGGACGACCCCGACCGGCAGGAACAGCAGCGCGGAGATCGCGGCGGCCGCCGCCGAGCCCTGCGCGCCGGGGACGCGGCGGCCCACAGTGCGGTTGAGCAGGATGTACGACGCCCAGCAGGCGGCGGCCAGGAGGCCGAGGCCCATCCCCACGTAGTCGGTGGAGGGCTGCGGGCGCATCAGCGTGACGGCGCCCGCCGCGGCGATCACCGCGCACACCGCGTCGACGCTGCGGCGCGCGGCGGCCAGGGCGATGCTCAGCGGGCCCAGGAACTCCAGGGTCACCGCGAGACCGAGGCCGATGCGGTCGATGGCGCTGTACAGGGAGAGGTTCATCGTCCCGAAGACCAGCGCCAGCAGCAGGACGGGCACCCACTGCCGCCGGGTGAACGACCGCAGCCGGGGGCGGTCGACGGCGAGCAGGACGAGCGCGGCGACGTACTGGCGCACCGCGACGACACCGGCGGGGCCGAGGACGGGGAAGGCGAGGGAACCGATCGCGGCCCCGGTCTGGTTGGCCAGACCGCTGCCGACCATGGTGGCGACACCGGAGGGGCGCAGCGCACCGGACTCGGGGGCGGACGGTGCCGGAAACGCCGGAAGAGCGGGTTCGAGGGACGCCTCTGCGGGGCTGGGCGCTGCACACATGGGGGGATCGTGCACCCGGGAAGCACTTGCACAAAATGCATCTGCCAGGGGATCTATACGCTGAGGTCATGGATGAAGCCATGGGTGTGGAACTGCGGCAGCTGCGCTGTCTCGTCGCGATCCTCGACGAGGGCACCTTCACCGACGCGGCCATCGCCCTCGACGTCTCCCAGGCCGCGGTCTCCCGCACCCTGGCATCCCTCGAACGCGCCCTCGGCGTACGGCTGCTGCGGCGCACCTCCCGCGAGGTGACCCCGACGGCGACCGGGCTGCGGGTGGCGGCGCACGCCCGGCGGGTGCTCGGCGAGGTGGACACGCTGGTCCAGGAGGTGACCTCGGGGCTCACCCGGCTGCGGGTCGGCTACGCCTGGTCGGCGCTGGGCCGCCACACCCTGTCCTTCCAGCGCCGGTGGGCCGAGCGGAACCCGGCAACGGACGTCCAGTTGGTGCGGGTCAACTCCGCCACCGCGGGGCTGGCGGAGGGCGTCTGCGACATCGCGGTGGTGCGCAGGCCGCTGCACGACGACCGGCGGTTCGACTCCGCCATCGTGGGCCTGGAGCGACGCCTGTGCGCCCTGGCCGCCGACGATCCGCTGGCCCGGCGCCGCTCCGTCCGGCTCGCCGACCTGAGCGCTCGCACGCTCCTCGTCGACCGCCGTACCGGCACCACGACCCCCGAGCTGTGGCCGCCCGAGACCCGTCCGGCCGTCGAGGAGACCCACGACGTCGACGACTGGCTCGCCGTGATCTCCACCGGCCGGTCCATCGGCGTGACCGCCGAGTCGACAGCCAACCAGTACCGGCGGCCCGGCGTCGTCTACCGGCCGGTGCGTGACGCCGAGCCGATCCCCGTGTGCCTCGCCTGGTGGCGGGACGATCCCCACCCCGCCACCCAGGCCGTGCGGGAACTGCTCACGGAGCTGTACAGCACCTGACGCCCGCCGTGCCGCGGGCCCGTCTCACAGGCAGTACCGGATGAGCCACTCGTCGGGGTTGTAGGCGTCATTCGCGGGATCGGGCAGCGTGGCCGGCTTCTCCTCGACCGTGTCCTCCGGGCGGATCCGCTCCGGCAGCGCGCCGAACCGCGCGTGACGCAGGGCCTCGGCCGCGTCGGTGGGCGTCGTCTCTTCTCGTGTCATCTCAGCCTCCCGACCACTGAACGCCGCACCCCGCGGAAAAGTGCCGCCCCCGGCGACCACTACGATCAGGCCATGGTTCCCCGGGCAAAGGGCCCGGTCTGTTGGGGGTTGTCATGGTTGCTGGTCGTGTGGTGCGTTTCGACAGTCAGCGGGGATACGGGTTCATCGCGCCCGACGACGGTGGCGAGGACGTGTTCCTGCATGTGAACGACATGCTGATGCCCGAGTCGTCGGTGCACCGCGGTGTGGTGGTGGAGTTCGAGATCGAGGAGGGTGAGCGCGGGCCGAAGGCGTCCGCCGTGCGGCTCGCGCGGGGTGAGGACGGCAAGCCGCTGGCTCCGGACGACGACTCCCTGTGCGACGTACTGAACACGCAGGAGTTCACCGCGGAGGTCACCGAGCTCCTGCTGGCGGCGGCGCCCTCGCTCACCGGTGAGCAGATCCTCCAGGTCCGCGGCGCGCTGGCGAAGTTCGGCAGGGGGCACGGCTGGGTCGAGGGCTGACCACACCGGACTCATGACCCGCCCCGGTCGGCGCCGCGTGATCGTCATCACCTGATCGTTGCCCGGGGGCGGCATATGGTGGCGGAACGAAATCGAACGGGGCAGAGTCGTCGGAGGACAGGCGGTGTCGGACGAGGGGCGGCTCGTCGCCGGGCGCTACCGGCTCGTGGAGCTGATCGGCCGTGGCGGCATGGGCACGGTGTGGCGCGCCGACGACGAGGTGCTCGACCGCCGGGTCGCGCTGAAGCAGCTGCACGTACAGCCGCATCTCGCCGACGCCGAGCTCGCCACGCTGTACGAACGCACGCGCCGTGAGGCACGGGCGGCCGCCCGCGTCGTGCATCCGAACGTGGTCGTCGTCCACGACGTCGTGGACGACGACGGGCGGCCCTGCATCGTCATGGAGTACCTGCCGGCCGTCACACTCGGCGAGCTCCTCGAACACGGCCGGACCGTGCCGCCCGAGGAGGCGGCCCGTATCGGCCTCGGGATGGTCGCCGCCCTGCGGGCCGCGCACACCGCCGGAGTGCTGCACCGCGACATCAAGCCCGGCAACGTCATGCTCGGCGCCGGGGACCGGGTGGTGCTCACCGACTTCGGCATCGCCGTGACCGCGGGGTCGTCGACGCTGACCCGGACCGGCGAGATGGTCGGGTCCATCGACTTCATGGCACCCGAACGCATCCGCGGACAGCGCCCGGGGCCCGCCTCGGACCTGTGGGCGCTGGGCGCGACGCTCTACCAGGCGGTCGAGGGGCGGCCGCCGTTCCGCCGGGACACCGCCGTGGAGACGGCGTACGCCATCGTCGTCGACCCGATGGAGCCGATGAAGCGGGCCGGGCCGCTGGAACCGCTCATCGAGGCGCTGCTGTTCAAGGAGCCCGAGGAGCGTCCCTCTGCGGAGCAGACCGAGCGGGCGCTGAAGGCCGCGCGGTCCTCCGCGCAGACGGCAGTACTGGCGCCGGACCCGTTTACGACGGCCACGGCGGTGGGGCGGTCGGCCGAGGAGCCCCAGGGGTGGTCCTCCGGTCGGGCTGCGGGAGGGTGGGCCGACGAGGCCCGGGTGCGGCCGGCCGGCCATGCGCCGGGGCGGGCCTCCGGCGGGGAGCCCGTGCCGTCCGAACACTCCGTCGCGGACAGTGGCCGGGAAGGGCGCCGAGGCCGTCGTCGGGGCCGCGGGCTCGTCCTGGTCGTCGCCGCCGTGGCGGCCGCCACGGCCGTGACCGTCGGCGTGATCCACACCATGTCGCCCTCCGGCGCGCACACGCCCGGTGCCGACACCCACTCGCCCGGCCGCGCCACGGCGTCGTCCTCCCCCACCCCCTCACCGCTGCCGGAGGGCTACCGTTCGGTCAGGGAGGAGCGGTTCGACATCTCCTTCCCCGTGCCCGAGGGGTGGAAGGCGACCAGGCGGAGCGACGACGAGGTCGTCTACTCCGACCCGTCCCGGAAGGCCGGGATCACCATCGGGATGGTCGACCCCGCGGGTTCGAACCCCAAGGACCACTTCACGGACATCGAGACGAACACGAAGGTCAACTACCCGACGTACCGGCGGCTGCGCATGCAGGAGACGCGGTTCCAGGGGCAGCCGGCCGCGGTGTGGGAGTTCACCTTCCATGGGCGGGCCCGAGTGTTTCGCGCCATCGACCTCGGCTTCGGCCGGGAGGGCGGCCGGGAGTACGACATCTACCTGTCGGCGCCCGAGGCCGAGTGGAACACGTACCGGCCCGTCTTCGACAACGTGCGGGACGGGTTCGCCCGACTCGGTGACTGACCCCGGCGCCGACCACGCCCGGGAGGCCGCCGAGGGCCGCTCCACAGGCACCGGGGGCGTTGTCAGTGGCCTGCCCTAGAGTTCCCGTCACTTGATCGCTGCGGTGCGGGGAGGCACGTATGGGGTGGGTGACGGCGGGCGACTACGAGGTGGCCCTCGACAGCGGGAAGGTGGTGAGCCGCAACGCGGCCGGGCGACGGCTGAAGTCGGTTCCGGCCAAACTCGCGGAGGACCCGGCCGTGGTGGGACTGCGCCAGCTCGCCGAGTGGCTGGAACGGCACGAACGGCAGTGCCTGACCGACGTGGAGCGGTGGATGGTGCGCTCCCTCCCGGTGCCTCTCACGGTGATCGCCCGGGTGTGGCCGGACCCGGCCTGGCAGAGCGCTTTGCGCGACCTCGTGGTCACCGGAGTCGACGGCGAGGTCGCGGGATTCCTCCGGGACGCCGACCTCGAGCGCGGACTCGGTCTCGTCGACCTCGACGGAGACACCGTGCGCATCGCCCCCGAACTCGTCCGCCTCCCGCACCCGGTTCTCCTGGACGACCTGGAGGAACTGCGGGAGTTCGCCGTCGAACTCGGCGTCGAGCAGCGCGCCCAGCAGCTCTTCCGCGAGGTCTGGCACCGCCCCGCCGGCCTCGACACGGAGGGCACCTCGGTCGAGGAGTACGCGGGCGGCGCGTTCAAGGAACTGCGCTTCCTGCACGGCAGGACCACCCAGCTCGGCTACCGCGTGCGCGGCGGAAACGCCGTCTGCTCCGTCCGGGAGGACGGCGTCGGCGTCGAGGCCCGGGTCTGGATCGGCGACTACGACAGCTACGAGGAGACCGAGACGGGCCCCTTGATGTGGACCGACACCGCGGGGCGGGTGCTGAAGCTCGGTCAGGTCGGTGCCGTCGCCTGGTCGGAGGGCATGCGCATGGCGGCCGTGCTGTACGCCGGACGCGACATCGAGGACGAGGAGCGGGCGGCATGACCCCGTACGACGACACCACCGCGGCCGCGCTGCTCGACGCGGGCGCCGTCCTCCCCCCGGGCACGACGACCCGCGAGGACGCCGACACGCTCACCGTGCGCACGTACACCCACCCCGCCCTGGACGACCGGCGTGTCGTACGCCTGGTGCCGGGCACCCTCGGTGAGGCGGAGGACCTCGCTCTGGACTTCCTGGGCCTCGGCCGGGCGCCGGAGACCCCCGAGGTCGGGCAGGTCCGCCGGGAGACCCTGGGATTCCCCGCCTGGGCCCTGGTGAACGACCCGGCGAACGGCCACCACGCGCTGACCCTCGTCAAGGACGTCGAACGGCTCGCGCGGCAGGCCAAGTCCCGCCCAGGCACCGCCAAGGACGGCTTCGAGGAACTCGGCGAACGGCTCGGCCGCGCGGTGCCGCACTTCCTGCCGACCTTCTACGAGCAGGCCGCCCGGGTCTTCCTCCAGCACGAGAACACGACCTACGCCGCCGCCTTCTTCGGCAAGGCCCGTGACGCCGAGCGCGTGCACGCCCTGGCCGTCGACGAGGAGCGGCAGCGCGCCGTGTTCCTGGAGTTCGCCTTCGCCGGGGCACTGACGGTCAAGGCGCTCAAGCAACACGTCAAGGACCTCGCCGACCGGCTCGATCCCGCCGAGGCGTGGGCCCAGTTCCGGCAGCTGACCGTGGAGCGCTGCGCGGCGGGCATGCCGCCGTACGCCTCGCTGCCGCAGGACGCGCGCGGGCTGATCAAAGCCGCCGGTCTGGACCGGGTCACCGAGGAGTGCGGCCTCGTCGCCGATCTGATCGCCTCTCCCGCCTCGGTCCGGGCACCCGCCTCCTTCTGGACCGCCTACCGCGCCACCCTCCCCGTCCTCGCCCAACAGCGCCCGGCCGTGCGGGCCCGGCTGCTGGAGATCATGCCGGCGGGGCTGGGCAGCGGCGTGGACAACGACGAACTCTGGCTGGCCCTGCTGGCGGAGAGCGGGGCGGAGCGGCTGCTGACCGATGGGAGTGAGGGCTCCGGTGCCGAGGCCGGCGCGTTCGGCGCCGGGACTGCGGATGCGGGCGTCGGCGCGGACGGTGGCGACGCGGCTCACGGTGCCTTGGCGGTGAGAGGGGGCAACGCCGCGGACTGGCTGAGTCGTTGGGCCGGTTTCCGGAAGCACGGCGCGTCGGTGTCCGACCGGTCCCCGGCGACGCTCGGGCTCGTCGAGCGGATGGCGTCGCGGCTGCGGGCGGACGGTCGGGACGTCGACCTGTTCACCGGCCGCTGGCATGCCGGGGCCGACCTGGACCTGCTGGACCTGTGCGTGGCGGAGGGCATCCCCCTCGCGGTGCCCGACGCCGGGACGGACGTACATCTGGCCCTCGACCGGTGGCTGCGCGACACCCGGGCCGGGCGGCGGGACCTGACGGCCGTCGCGGCGGATCCGCGGTTCCGGCCCCTGCTGCACCACGCGATCGGCACCCTGGGCCGGGACCGGGCGGCCACCGAACTGCTGGAGGAGGTCGCCGCGCACCCCGTGCTCAGTGAGGTGCTGCGCGAGTGGCTGGACGACGCGGCCGGGGAGCTCACCGCGGCGGTGGGCCTGCCCGCGGCCGGGGCGGCACTGCACCGGCTGCGTCCCTTCCGGCCGGTCGCCGCGCAGGTCAACCCCGAGGCCGTCGCCCGGGTCGCCGCGCACGAGGTCGCGCCGCTGCTCGGCCGCACGCTGCGCGCGGGCATCCTGGACGAGCTGGGCTGGCCCGCCCTCGACGAGGCCCTGCGCCTGCTCGACGACGCGACACGCGACTCCTGTGACAACGAGCTGACCCTGGCCGAGGCCTGGCCGGCGCTGATCCTCGCGCGCGGGCAGAAGGTGGTCGTGATCGGCCCGGACAAGGTGCTGCTCGACCACGACCTGCGCATCCCGGTCCAGCTGGACCGCTGGACGCGCCCGAACTTCCGCTACACCGACGGTGAGCTGCTCGTGGTGTGGCGGCACGACGGCAAGCAGTTCGGCTACTGGTCCGCCCGGCCGGCCGAGGTGTTCGTCCTCGGCGGCGAGCAACTGGCCTACTGGTGGAACGGCCGCGACGCGGGCACCCCCTCCGTCCCGCTGCCCTGCGGCGGCCGCGCCACCGGCGGCCGCACGCTGCACGCCGGGGACACCACCCTGCCGCCCAGTCGCCCCGTCATCGGGGACGGCACCACGCTGTGGCGCCTGGGCAGGCAGGGCCGGCAGTCGGTGTGGCTCGAGTACGACCCCGACACGGGCACGCACGGGCGCGCCTCCCTGCCCGCCTTCCTGCGGTCGGGCATCCGCGAGGACGCGACCCTCGCGCAGGACGACTGCGAGGTCCTGCCCCTGCAACCGGGCCTGGAGCGCAGCCCGTTCGGCACCGACGGCACCGTCCTCGGCCGCTGGGTGCGCACGGAGGGCACGGGAGCCGACACGCGTACGACCACCGGGACACCGGACGGCCGTACCGTCACCCTGCCGGTCGTCCCGGGCCGCACGCGCGGTGTTCCGCTCGGCGCGCTGCGGCTGCCCGGCGGCGCCGAGCCCGTCGCGGCCCTGATGTACCGCCAGGTCGCCCTGTTCGCGGCCGACGACACCTCCGGCACCGGAGAACTCGGCCGGGTGACACCGAACGAGCGGGGCGGGGAGTACGCCGCGGGCACCCCGCTCGTACCGCCGGTCGCCTTCTGGCACGCGCTGCGCCCCCGCGACGAGCGAGCCTCGGCCCTGCTGCGCGCGCTGACGGACGAGCAGGCCGCCGACGTACTGCGCGCCACGGCGTCCGCCCTGGCCGAACGCCAGGCGAAGCTGGCCGCGGCCGGCGGGCCCGCCGCGGCGGCCGCGGCGAACGCCGCCGGCAAGCCCCTCGTGCCGACCACGGACGAGGTCGTCAGGCTCACCGTGGCCCGGTCCCTGCCGGGGCTCACCGAAGACCGGCTGCTCATCGGCGTCAGCACGCTCGTCCGTGCGGCGCTGCGCGTCACCGAGACGGCGACCGCCTTCGCGGCAGCTCCCGTGCAACGGACGCAGCTCGATCCCCGGCGGACGGAGGGGATGTTCGCCGACTACCGTCCCGCGCACGGTGACGACCGCACGCTGCGCGCGGTGGTCGACGGCCTCGCCAACCTGGGCGGTTGGTGGGGCGCTGACCACCAGTGGAGCGTGCTGCGCCAGATCCGGGCCGTGAACCACGTGCTGTCGGGGAAGCCCGCCGACGGCAAGCCGCTGCCAGACCGCGCGCGACTGACCGCCCTCGGCGAGGGGTGGCGAAGTGAGGAGTACACCGTCCCCGGGATCGGCATGGTCTGGCCGTCCGTCCTGGAGACACTGCCGCCGCTCGCCTACCGCGCCACATCGCCGACGCTGTCCGACGCCTCCCGGGAGGCGCTGCTCCTGCTGCTCGATGCGGTCGGCGAAGGGCCGCTCGCCGCGCCCGGGGCGGGCCTGCGCACGGTCATGCTGGGCGAGCCGCACAGCAAGCAGGAGCGGGCCGGTCAGGTGCTGCGCCGGGAGGGCCGCACCGTGGTCGTGCTCGGCTGCCAGCGCATCGACACCACACGGGACCGGATCGTCTGGCTCGCCCTCGACCACGACCCGTCCGGCGCGTTCGGCGCCGTCGCCCACTTCACCCTGGAGAAGGAGACCAGGCACGCGTCGGCGTTCCCCGCCGAGCGGCTCGCCGCCGTCACCCGGCTGGTCCGGGACAAGGGCGCCGCGCCGTGGCGGCCCGAGGCACCGGAGGCGCTCGCCGCCGCGACCGGCGGTGCGCTGGGCCCCGTCCAGGCGACCGTGCTGCTCGCCGCCCGGCCGCAGGATTCCCGTGCCGAGGTGCTCGCCGAGATCGGGCTGAAGCCGCGTCAACTGGAGTTCGGCGACGGCATGCTGGGCTCGCTCCGTACGGCGGACCGGGCCGCGCTCATCGAGGCGCTGCTGCCCGACGAGCCGGCCGACCTGTGGACGAGCGGACCGGACACGCAGGCCGCGGGCCGGGTGTGGGCCGAGCGCCTCGGTTCGTTCGTGCGGCTGCCCGAGGACGTCGCCGGTGACCTCGCCGGTGTGCAGGTCACGTCCGCGGAGGCCGTGCTCAACCCCGGGCGCACCCCGTGGATCAGCCGCACGACGGTCCAACGGCCCGACAAGGACGGCAACCTCGTCCCCGAGGACGCCCGGGCCCTCCCCGGACGGTACGACCTGACCGCCGCCGTGGGAGCCCTGGCCGCGCTCGCCTACGCCCTGCCCTTCGGCCACCCCCTGCGTGCCGCCCTGCCGGACGGCCTCGCCGCCCTGCGCCGCCGCGTCGCCGACCCGGGACTGCTGCTCGACCTGGACGTGGCGTGGACGGAGAAGGGCGGGCCGACCGCCGCCGAGATCCGCAAGGCGTACGGGCTGCCGGCCGCGGGAGGTGCCGACGCGCACGGCCTGACACCCGTCGGCGAAGCGCTCGTGCTGCGCCCCTGGCACGGTGACAACGAGACCGTCCTGGTCCGCCCGGCGGCCCTCACCGGGCCGGACGACGCCGTGTTCGGGCTCGTGGAAGGGCTCGTCGGGCCCTTGCGGGGCAGCGGGCTGCGGGCGCTGCGCAGGATCCTCGGCGACGACCTCGCCCGGGCCCTCGCGGCCGGGACCCACCCCGAAGGGCCCGTCGGCCACGCCCAGGACCCCACCGTCAGCGCGCCCGCGCTCGTCGGCGAGGTCGCCGCGTCCCACGGTCTGAGCGAGGACGCGGCGGCGCTCTACCTGCAACTGCTGGCTCTTCCCGATCCGACGGACCGCAACTGCGCCCGCTGGACCGGCTGGAAGCCCGCCCGCCTGAAGAAGGCCCGCGCCGAACTCGCCGCGACCGACCTGGTCGTCGAGGCCAAGCGGCCCCGCGCGGGGCGCACCCTCTTCCTGCCGTGTGGCTGGCGCGACCTCAAGGCCCCCGCGCTGCCGGTGGAAACCTGGAAGGAAGGCCTCTACCCGGTCACCGGCTCCTCGCGCCCCGTCCCCCTGCTCCCGGTCGCCGAGCTGTTCACCCGCGCCTGGGACCGCGTCCGCTCCGGCGACGCCCCCGCCTACGAAGAGCTCACCACCCGCGCCACCCGGAAGGGCCGCCGATGACCACCGCCCTCGTTCCAGACCCCGTACGTCAGATCGTGCCGCCCGAGGACCGGCACGCCGTTGAGCTCGCCTTCCTCGCCGCGTACGACGACGGGCCGCGTCCGCCCGCCTGGCGGCTCACGCCGCGTGCCGTCGTCACGTTCGTCATGGGGAGCGACGGGCAGGCGCTCCGGCTGCCCGACGACGCGGAGGTGCCCGACGGCGTGCCGCGCCGGCTCGTGGTGGAGGGCAAGTTCGTCGGCGATCGTGCGCTGGTCGAGCGGTGCGTCGTCACCCTCGCCGGTGAGCGCGGCCTGCTGCTCGTCGGTGAGCCCGGCACCGCCAAGTCCATGCTCTCCGAACTGTTGTCCGCCGCGGTGTGCGGCACCAGCGGCCTGGTCGTCCAGGGCACGGCGGGGACGACCGAGGACCAGCTCAAGTACGGCTGGAACTACGCCCTGTTGCTGGCCCAGGGGCCCAGTCGGCAGGCGCTCGTGCCCTCTCCGGTGCTCACCGCCATGGCCCGGGGCGCGATCGCCCGGGTCGAGGAGGTCACCCGCTGTCTGCCCGAAGTCCAGGACTCCCTGGTCTCGCTGCTGTCGGAGCGGCGGATCGCCGTCCCCGAACTGGCGGGCACCGAGGACGCCCTGGCGCACGCCGCACCTGGCTTCAACCTCGTCGCGACGGCCAACCTGCGCGACAAGGGCGTCTCCGAGATGTCCGCCGCGCTCAAGCGCCGCTTCAACTTCGAGACCGTCGGCCCCATCGGGGACCTCGACGCCGAGACCGCGCTGGTACGCAGCCAGGCGCGGGCCGCCGTCGAGCGGTCCGGGGCGGCCTTCCGGGTCGACGACGCCGTGCTCGAAGCCCTCGTCACCGCCTTCCGCGACCTGCGGGAGGGCAGGTCCAGCGAGGGCTGGGAGGTCGAGCGGCCCTCCACGGTGATGAGCACCGCGGAGGCCGTCGCCGTCGCGGGCGCGCTGGGGCTCGCGGCGGCGTACTTCCCCGGCGACCGCGACGTGCTCGGGCTGCTCCCCGGGCACCTCCTCGGCGTCGTCCGCAAGGACGACCCCGCCGACGCGGCCCGGCTGCGCGGCTACTGGGACGGTCCCGTCCGGCGCCGCGCCGAACAGGGCTCGGCCACCTGGCGCACCCTGTGGGACCTGCGCACGGTCCTGGAGAGCTGAGGCCATGTCCCACTCCTCCCTCTCCCCCGAGGCCCCCGAGGAAGCCGTCGCGCTGCTCACCGACCCGGCAGGGCCCTACCTCATCGGCGTACGGCACCACGCGCCCTCCCTCGCCGCGGCCGTGCCCGCGCTGCTGGACGAGGCGAAGCCGGACGTGCTGCTCGTCGAGCTCCCCGCGGAGATGCAGGAGTGGCTGCCCTGGCTCGCCCACGAGGAGACACGGGCGCCGGTCGCCCTCGCCGCCGCCCCCGGCGCCGGGGGTGCCGGCAGGGGTGGCGGTCCGGCCTTCTATCCCTTCGCCGACTTCTCGCCCGAACTCGCCGCCGTACGGTGGGCGGCTCGGTGTGGGGTGCCGGTGGTCGCCTGTGACCTGCCGCTCGCCGACCGGGCGTGGGGGGAGGAACGGCAGGCCCCGGGTCGGGTGGGCGAGGTTCTGCGCCTGTCCGACGCCCTGCGGGTTCGGCTCACGGGGCGTCCCGGGGACGATCTGTGGGATCGGCTCGTCGAGGCGACCGCTCCGGGGTCTCCGGTCGAGGCGTTGCGGCGGGCGGCGCTGCTCACCGGATGGGCGCTGCGGGAGGACGCGGTCGCGTCGGGGGGAGTGCCCGAGCTGGATCTGCGGCGGGAGCGGTGGATGCGGGCACGGCTGGCCGCCGCCACCGCGAACGGGGAGCGGGCCGCCATGGTGGTGGGGGCGTTCCATGCGCCGGCGCTGACCGGGGGTGGGGGGAAGGAGGAGTCCGACGCCCTCGGCGCCCCTGCCGACGCCGATCGGCCCGTCTGGACGACCTCGCTCATTCCCTACACGTACGCGCTCCTCGACGAGCGGTCCGGTTACCCGGCGGGCATCCGGGATCCGGAGTGGCAGCACATGGTGCTGGAGGCGGCGGGCGATCCGGCCGCGCTGGAGGAGGCCCTGACCCGGGCGGCCGTGCGGGTGTGCGCGGAGCTGCGGGCTCTGGGCCATCCGTCCGGGCCTGCCGACGCCCGCGAGATCACCCGGCTCGCCGGAGACCTGGCCCGGCTGCGGGGGTTGCCCGCGGCCGGGCGTGGCGAGTTGGTCGAGGCCGTGCAGACGGTGCTGGCGCAGGGCGAACCGTACGGGAGGGGGCGGGCCGTCGCGCGGGCGATGGAGCGGGTCCTCGTCGGCACGCGCGGAGGCCGGCCCGCGCCGGGCGCTCCCCGCAGTGGTCTCGCCCCGGCGGTCGAGGCGGAGGTGGCGGAGCTGGGGCTGCCCGGGCCGGCGGACCGCGGTGCCGACGCGAGCCGGGATCTGCGGCTGGACCCGCTGCGTTCCGATCTCGACCGGCGGCGCGAGCTGCTGCTGCGCAGGCTGACCGTGTGCGGGGTGCCGTACGCGGAGGCCAAGGAGGTCGCCGGCGCGGGTGGTGCGGAGGCGCTCACCTCGCGCTGGGAGGTGAGCTGGACGCCCGCCACGGCGGCCATGCTGGCCGCGGCCGGCGTGCGGGGAGTCACCCCCGCCCAGGCGGCGGAAGGCGTGCTGCGCGAACGGCGGCGCATGGCGGGGGACGAGGGTGGGCCCACGGCGGCGCAGGCCCTGCGAGGGCTTCAGGAGGCGGCGGAGTGCGGGCTGCCCGAGCTGGCGGACGAGCGGATCGCCGACGTCGCCGAGGTGTTGCCACCGTCCGGCACGCTGTCCGAACTCCTCGCCGGTCTCTCGCTGTTGGACCGGCTGAGGGCCGGTCATATCGCCGGGCTCGGTGCGGACGAGGAGCGCACCGACAGGGCCGCCGACGTGGCCGAGCTGCTCACCGCCGCCGCGGTGCGCCAGGTGGACGGCCTGACCGGATCCGAGGACCCGGCGGACGCCCACGCCCTGCTCGAACTCGCCCACCGTGCCGACCTCCAGGGCGGCCTGCGGCTCACCGACGCCCTCGCCCGGCTGGCCGCCGGCGGCTCGCCCCTGATGCGGGGCGCCGCCGGAGCCGTACGGGTGCTGCTCGGGCACGAGGACGCCGAGGTGCTCGGCGGGCGTGTCGCGTCCTGGGTCGACGGGGCCTGGGACGCAGAGTCCCGGTCCGCTCTCGCCGCGCGGCTCACCGGACTGCTCACCGCCGCGGGCCCGCTCCTCGAGGCGGCGGCCCCCGCGCTGGAACCGCTCCTCGGCCGGGTGTCGGAACTGCCCGACCGAGCCTTCCTCGAACGGCTCCCCGCGCTGCGGGGCGGCTTCGACACGCTGAGCCCCGCGGCCCGGGACCGACTCCTCGCCATGGTCGAGGAACGCCTCTCCCCCACCCGGCCCCTGTCCGACACGGGCGGCGTAGACCCCACCACCCTCGCCGGCTGGACCCGGGCGGACCTCGCGGCCCGGGCCGCCCTCCAGCGAATGGGGCTGATGCCGTCGCCTCGGGGGCACGGTGATCCCGGCTCGGGCCCGACGCCCGCCGAACACGGCGCCGACGGGGCTGAGCAACCCCGGTCCGACTCCGGCGCCTCCGGCTCGGCTGCCGGCTCGGCTGCCGGATCGGATGCCGGCGTCGGGTCGGGCTCACGGCCCGGGCCGGGGTGCCCGGCCGAGCTGGGCTCGGGTTCCGGTGTCGGGTCGGGGTCGCACTTCGTCTCGGGCTCGGGCGTCGGCTCAGGTGACGGCTCCCACTCCGGCTCCGGCGACGGCTCCAGCTCCAGCTCAGGCGACGGCTCCGGCTCCGGCTCCGGCTCCGGCGACGGCTCCAGCTCCAGCTCCAGCTCCAGCTCCAGCTCCAGCTCCAGCTCAGGCGACGGCTCCGGCTCCGGCTCCGGCTCCGGCTCCGGCTCATCCAACTCCGACACGGGGCCCGGCGTCGGCTCCGACTCCGCCCCCCAAGAGCACCACCTCGCCCCCGCCGACCGCTGGCGCCTCCTCCTCGGCCGTCGTGCCGACCGACTGCCGCCGTCCGCGGCCGCGCTGGCCACAGCGCTGGACGAGTTGTACGGCAACGGCCGTGGCGAAGGCAGCAGGGGTGGGTCGGCCGGGCCGGGGGCCGGGGGTGGCCGGGAGGCGCCGTATCCCGGTGTGCGGGAGTGGTCGCAGGAGCTGGCGGCGCTGTTCGGGCCGGGGGTCCGGGAGGAGGTGCTGGCGGCGGCCGCCGCGGCGGGACGCAGGGACGTGCTCGCCGAGCTGGACCCGGACAGCGTGCGGCCCTCCGTCGACCTGCTGCGGACGGTGCTGCGGCACGCGGGCGGCCTGCCCGAGGCACGGCTCGCCGCGCTGCGTCCGCTGGTGCGGCGCCTGGTCGAGGCACTGACCCGGGAGCTGGCCACCCGGTTGCGTCCCGCGCTGCACGGCACGGCCCTGCCCCGCCCCAGCCGGCGGCCGGGCGGCGGGCTCGACCTGCCCCGCACCCTGCGCGCCAACCTGGCGACCGCCCGCCGGGGCCCCGACGGCAGGGTCCAGGTCATCCCCGAGCACCCGGTCTTCCGTACGCGCGCCCGGCGTGCCGCCGACTGGCGGCTGATCCTGGTGACCGACGTGTCGGGGTCCATGGAGGCGTCCACGGTGTGGGCGGCTCTCACGGCCTCGGTGCTGGCCGGGGTGCCCACGCTGTCCACGCACTTCCTGGCCTTCTCCACCGAGGTCATCGATCTCACCGGTCATGTCGACGACCCGCTGTCGCTGCTGCTCGAGGTCAGCGTGGGCGGCGGGACCCACATCGCCGCGGGTCTGCGACACGCCCGCGAACTCGTCACCGTGCCGTCCCGCACCCTCGTCGTGGTCGTGAGCGACTTCGAGGAGGGCTATCCGCTCGGCGGGCTGCTCGCGGAGGTCCGTGCCCTGGTGGGGTCCGGCTGTCACGTCCTGGGCTGCGCGAGCCTCGACGACTCGGGCCGCCCCCGGTACTCCACCGGCGTGGCGGGACAGCTCGTCGCCGCGGGGATGCCGGTCGCCGCCCTCAGCCCGCTCGAACTCGCCCGCTGGGTAGGGGAGAAGATCGCATGAGCCCGCAGCTTCCTCCGGTCGCGCCGTCCGTGACCGCCGAACTCGTCGGGGCGCTGTCGCCCCGGCTCCGCAAGCGGCTCGACGCGGGCATCGCCAAGCTGGCGGGCCGGCCGGTGGTCGTCGACGGCGACACCGTGCGCCTCGCCCTCGACGACGAAACAGACCTCGAACTGCACGCCCCCGGCGGCGCCGTGACCAGCGCGGACGCCATCCGCTGCGGCTGTCTCCTCGCCCCCGACTGCCTGCACCGCGCCGCCGCGGCGTCGGCCGCCCCGATCGCCGAAGCGGCGACACTGATCACCGGTCCCCAAGCCGACACCGATCCCGAAGCCGAAGCCGACACCGATCCCGAAGCCGACACCGGTCCCGAAGCCACAACCGACCGCCCACTGGCAGCCGATTCCGATCCGGCTGCCCGGTCCGACGCCACCTCCACCGCCACCAACGTCCCCGCTTCCGCCCCAGCCGAAGCACCTCCGGCCGCCCCCGACGCCCCGACCCCCACCCAGCACGCCGCCGCCCGTGCCGTCCACGACGCCACGGCCGCCGTGTTCGAGGCCGGGACGGACGGCGCCGGGGCCGTCCTCCAGGCGGAGCTGCTCCGTGCGGCGCACACCGCGCGGCTCGCGGGGCTGCCGAGGGTGGCCGCGTCGGCGGTGTCCGTGGTGACCGGGCTGCGGGCGGCCCGCTCCGCCGATCCTGCGTACCGCCTCACCGACCTGGTCGCCGCGGTGCGCGAGCTGCTGGGCGCCGCCCACCGTCTCCCGTATGCCACCGGGCCGGAACTGGCCGCCCTGCGCGGCACGGCACGGCAGCCGTACACCCTGGACGGGTCGCTGCGCCTGTACGGGCTCTTCTCCGAGCCCGTCCTCACGGCGACCGGATACGCGGGCGCCGTCACCTGGACCGCCGACGCCGACGGCCGGCTCTACACCGTTTCCGACGTGGCCCCGGGCGGCTCCGGCCGGGCCGTGGGCGCGGCCGACCGGGCCGTCCGCATCGGCGACACGGCCCTGACGCACCGCGAGCTGTCGCGCGCCGGACTCGCCGTCTCCGGCGCCACCGTCTCGCCGACGGGCCGACTGGGCGCGGGAGCGGGCGTACGGGCGGTGCGGGCGTCCGGCGCCGCCTGGCGGGGCGAGCCCCTCGACCGTCTGTGGGCGGTGCCCGTCGCCGAGCAGGTTTCGCGTGCGCTGACCGACGGCGGTCACGGCCTGCTCTTCCTCGACGTCACCCTCATCGGCACGGTGCGCGAGGCCGCGGGCGACTGTCTGCTCGCCGACTGTGGCGGTCTGACGCTGCGTCTGGCCGCCGCCCACGACGACCCCGCGCTGCCCCACCGCGACAACCTCCGTCTGCTCGCGGCCGCCGCGGGCACCCGGCTCCGTGTGGTCGCCCGTCTCACCCCGGCCCCGCTCCCCCGCGCCCTGCTCCTCGCCGGCGACCACCCCACGGACCCCGAGAGCCGCCTCGATCTCGGCCTCGACCGTCTCCGGCACGCGGACCTGCCCGCCTCGTCGGGGCTGCCGTCCGCCGACGCCCTGCCCCCGTCGGACGAAGCCCCGCTGCACCTCCTGCGCCGCCGCGTCCATCAGGCCGTCTCCGGGGGCCGCCGGGTGCTGGCCTTCCCCGGGAGCGGCGCCCACGACAGCAGGCGCCTGCGCGTGTACGGTTTCGCGACGGCCGGGGACCTCCTCGACGAGTTGCACGCCGCTGCCGCGGACCGTGCCCGGGACACCTTCGGCCGTCTTCTGCCGGCGGACACCGACCGGTTCGCCCGTGCCTGGCTCGCCGCCGCGCTCTACACCGACGAGGTGGACCGTGCGCTGTGCGCCGCCGCGTGGGGTGCGGACCTGGGGTAGCCCTCACCGCTTGCGGTGTGAGGCAGGGAGTCAGCTCGCCCAGGCCAGCAGGCGCTCCCGGGTGTCGGGCGCCCGTAGTCGCGCGAGGGACTCCTTCTCCAGCTGGCGGACGCGCTCGCGCGTCAGGCCGACCTGCTGGGCGACCTCCTGCAGCGTGCGCGGCCGGCCGTCGTGCAGGCCGTAGCGCAGGCTGAGGATCATGGCCTCGCGGGGCGCGAGCGTGCCGACGGCCTCATGCAGCTCCTCCGCCAGGGCCTGGTACTCGGCGACCTCCGGGGCCTGCAGTACCTCCGTGTCGGCGATGAGGTCGCCGACGACGGTCTCGCCGGTCTCGTCCACCGGCGTGTCCAGGCTGAGCGCGTCCCGTCCGACGCGGCGCAGCCAGGCGACCCTGTCCGCGGCGAAGCCGCTCTCGGCGGCCACCTCCTCGACGGAGGGCTCGCGTCCCAGGCCGAGCTGCAGCCGCCGTTCGATCTTGGCGAGCTTCTGGAGCTGTTCCACGACGTGCATCGGCAGGCGCACCGTGCGGGCGTGCGCCGCGAGGCCCCGCTCGATGGCCTGGCGGATCCACCAGGTGGCGTACGTGGAGAACTTGAACCCCTTGGTGTGGTCGAACTTCTCCACCGCCCGGATCAGCCCCAGGTTGCCCTCCTGGATGACGTCGAGCAGCGGCAGGCCCCGGTGGGCGTGCCGCTTGGCCATCGACACCACGAGCCGCAGGTTGGCGCGGACCATGTGGTCCTTGGCCGCGAGCCCGTCCCGGGTGGTCCCCTCCAGCTCCCGGCGCCGATCCGACGGCAGGTCCCGCCCCTCGGTGTCGGCCTGCTCCAGTTCCTCCATGGCGTGCACGCCGGCCTCGATGCGCTGGGCGAGCCGCACCTCGTCCTCCGCGGTGAGCAGTGGTGTCGCCGCGATCTGCGCCAGGTACTGGCCCAGTAGGTCCGGTTCCTCGTCGGGCTCGGGTATCCGGCTGCGCAGCCGCGCGGTGCGGGCGGAAGCGCGTCGGTCCTCCCAGTGGCCCGCTGTGACTGCCTGTGCCAGGGGAGACATGTTTGGGTTCCTCCGTCCCCTCCTCGTGCTCGTGCGAAAAAGCACGGGTACCCGGGGAGCACCGGGCGAACCGGTCAGGCCCTGCCGTATCGGGGGCCGCTGTCCGGCGTCCGGCCGAGTCGTACCGCGCTCTCGAGGAGCAGGGCGTGGACGAAGGCCTGCGGGAGGTTGCCGCGCAGCCGGCGCTGGGCGACGTCGAACTCCTCGGCGTACAGGCCCGAGGCGCCGCAGGCCCCGCGGTTGCGTTCGAACCAGCGGTGCGCCGCGACGGTCCGGCCCTCCTGGTGCTCGGCCAGGGCCATGACGAAACCGCACATGACGAACGCGCCCTCGGCGTCTTCCAGAGGGCGGCCGTCATGGCGGAAGCGGTAGATGAAGTGGTCCTGGGTCAGGTCGCGGCGGCAGACGTCGAGGGTGGCGCGGGTGCGTACGTCCCCTGCGGGCAGCGCGCCCCGTACGGCGGGCAGCAGCAGGGCGGCGTCCACCGCGGGGTCGTCGGGGCTGCGCCGCCAGTGCCCGTCGGGGTGGACGCAGGTGCGCGCGGTTTCGGTGAGGACGGTGTCGGCCAGGCGGGCGCAGGTGTCGGCGAGCGGGTGGCGGGGGGCCGCGGTGGCCATCGCGCGCAGTCCGGCGACGCAGGCCAGTCTGCTGTGCGTCCACCAGCGGTCGCCCAGCTCCCAGATGCCGGCGTCCGGTTCCCCCCTGCGCTCGGCGATGGCACGCACCGCGAGGTCGGCGGCCCGCCAGTGGTCGGCGTCGAGGCGGTCGTGGTGTGCGGCCGCGGCGAACAGTTGCAGGGCCTCGCCGAAGCAGTCGAGCTGGAACTGGCGGTTCACCCGGTTGCCGACACGGTCGAAGCCGCCGGGGTAGCCGGGCAGGTCCAGCTCTCGCTGTTCGGGGACGGGGCCGCCGTGGACGGTGTAGGCGGGGGCCAGACGCGGGCCGTCGTCGTTGAGCCGTGCGGAGACGAAGCGGACGGCGTCGTCCAGCAGGTCGTGCGCCCCCACGGCCGCGGCGGCCTGGCCTGCGTAGCTCTGGTCTCGGATCCACACGTACCGGTAGTCGTAGTTGCGGCCCTCCTCGGCGCGCTCGGGCAGGCTGGTGGTGGCGGCCGCGACCATGCCTCCGCCTTGGCCCGTCATGCCGCGCAGCACGGCGTACGACCGTCGCGCGTCGCCGACGGCGATGGTGTTCTCCAGACCGGGCACCGTCTTCCGCCACGCGGTCTCGGTCGCCTCCCATGCCTGGTCGGGGTGCGGCCGCTCGCGCGGCAGCTCGGTGGCGGAGTGGGAGCATTCGAGGACCAGGTCGTGGCGCTCTCCCGGCTTCAGCGCGAGGACTGCGGTCAGGCCCTGCTCCCCTACGACGGCGGCGCCCGCGCCCTGCCAGCGCAGCCGGAGGTCGCCGGTGCGCAGGTGCCACACGCCGTCGTCGTCCCGGTGGGCGGAGGTGGGCTCCCTGCCGTATCCGGCGTGCGGGTCGAGGACGACTGCCAGGTGGGCGGGGCCGTCGACGGCGCGCAGTTGGCGCAGGAGGACGAGACGGTCGGGGTCGCCGGGGAAGGCCAGTGCCTCCCGGCACTCGACGATGCCGTCGCCGGTGATCCAGCGGCTGCGCCAGATGAGGGTGCCTTCTTCGTAGTAGCCGCCGAAGACGTACCGGCCCTTGGGGGTGACGGCGTAGGCACCGCGGCCGCCGATCAGTGCGGCGAAGAGCGCGTCGTCGTGCCAGGTGGGGGCGCACAGCCAGCCGATGGCGCCGTCCGGTCCGATCAGCGCGCCGCGCTCCCCGTCGGCCAGCAGCGCGTAGTCGTGCAGCGCGTGTGGCTGAAAGGGGGTGCTCATGGCTGTCGGCCTTCCGTCTGCGCTCTGGGGAGGGGACGGGTACCCGGAGATCGCGGAAGGCAACGGGGGCGCTGGGCACTGGGGGGCACCGGGGGTGCTGGGGGCGCTGGGGAGCGGATCCGCCGGATGCGGCGCAGGGATGGCCGGGTGGTCCCCCAGCCGCGTCTCGCCGACCGGCGGTCCGCTTGTCGCGCGTCGGTCAGGTGCGGTCGCGCCTTTCGGAGCGGGCGGTCTCCTGGGCCTTGCCCATGGTCTTCTTGGCCTCGCCGCGCGCCTGGTCGAGGTGGCCCTCGGCCTCCTTCTCGCGGTCGCCGGTGACCTTGCCGGTCATTTCCTTGGCCTTGCCCTTGATCTTGTCCGTGCCACCCTTGCGGGCCATGACTCCTCCTTGGGGGGATGGGTGAGTCGCTTGCCCGCCCAACGTAAGCGGGTGTCGGAGCGGCCGCGCGCTGGAGCGTCACGCGTTGTAGTCGCGGTCGCTCTCTTGCGGGTTGTGGACACGAAAGAGCGCTTGAGTGACAAATGAGAACCGCTGGTCGATGCAATACACACCAAAGGTGGTTCACAGAATGCCCCTTCGTGCTCCCGTGCGCCCCGGCGTAGAGATGATTCGGGCAACCGACGGGAGGTTGAACTGGGCAGTACATGACTCAAACGCAAGTCGGTGGAACAGCCACTGATTTCGTGTGTCGACTGAGGCAGGTGGTATTCGATGAACGGTGCCGCACCTGAAAAAGAGCGAGCCTGGACGGTGGGTACTGCACCAGGCATATTCCCCTTCATCGGTCACGGTATCGCTTTGTTCCGCCATCCGCTGGATTTTCTCAATTCCTTGCCGGATCACGGCGATCTGGTCGAGATACGCCTGGGCCCCCTGCGCGCCTGGATGGCGTGTCACCCGGAGCTGGTCCACCAACTCCTCATGGACACGCGCACCTTCGACAAGGGGGGCCCGCTGTACGACAGGCTGCGCCCGCTGATGGGCAACGGCCTCGTCACCTGCCGTCATGACACCTACCGACGGCAGCGCAGGCTGCTGCAACCCGGCTTCCGCCCCTCCCGCATCGCCGACCACACCGAACTGATGGGCCGGGAGACCGAGTCGACGTTCCGTGCGTGGCAGGCGGGTGAACAGGTCGACGTCAGCGCCGAGATGCTGAGCCTGACGACACGGGTGATCAGCCACGTCCTGTTCTCCGACTCCCTCGACAGGTCGACGGCCGCCGAGGTGCGCGACTGCCTCGCCACCATTGTCCGCGGCCTGTTCGCCCGTACGGCCGTGCCGGTCGACGCCCTCTTCCGGGTGCCGACGCCCGCGAACCGGCGCTACCGGCGCGCCGTCGAGCGCGTCCACACGATCGTCGACGCGGTCGTCGCGCAGCGCCGGCGCGACCCGGGGCGCGATGACCGGGACGACCTGCTGGGCACGCTGCTGGGCGCCACGCGCGGCGACGGCGGCACCGCTGAGATCAGCGAACAGGAGGTCCACGACCAGCTTGTCACGTTCCTGCTCACCGGAGCCGAGAGCACCGCCCTGTGCCTCGCGTCCGCCTTCGACCTCCTGGCACGGCACCCGGAGGCCGAGCGCCGGCTGCACGACGAGGTCGACGCCGTGCTCGGCGGACGGCTTCCCGGGCCCGAGGACCTGCCGCACCTCACCTACACCCGGTGCGTCGTCACCGAGACGCTGCGCCACCGCCCGCCCGGCTGGCTCTTCATGCGCCTGACCACGAAGGAGACCGTCCTCGCCGGGCGCCGCCTCCCGGCGGGGTCCACCGTCCTGTACAGCCCCTACCTCCTCCAGCACGACCCCGACTCGTTCCCCGACCCCGAGTACTTCCTCCCCGCCCGCTGGCTGCCGGAGCGGGCCACCGCCGTCCCGCAGGGCGCGATGCTCCCGTTCTCCGCGGGTGGCCGCAAATGCATCGGCGACCGGTTCGCCGTGGCGGAGGCCACGGTGGCCGTCGCGGCCATCGCCGGCCGATGGCGGCTGCGCCATCGCCCCGGATACACCGAACAACTGCGCCCCGCCGCCACGCTGGGCCCGCGTTCGCTGGTGATGACCTGCGAACCGCGTGCTCAGGCTCCGCTCGGCGCGGCATCCCGTGCACGTTCCCTCGCCATCCGAGCAACCGCAGCACCTCGAGTGCAGGACTCCCGAACGGCAGGTGACAACGGTGTCGACGACGCGTGAGGAAATCGCGGTGACCCCGCAGACCGTTCTTTCGGCCGGCAGTCTCAGGGATCTGATCGACGCCGACCTCTACATGCCCTTCCCCTTCCAGTGCAATCGCCACGCGTCCGAGGCCGCGGCGGGCGTCGAGACCTGGTTGCGCCGGTTGGGGCTGACCGACGAACCGGGGGTGGCGACGATGATCGCCCGCACCCGCCCCGCCGAACTCGCCGCCTACAACAGCCCGACCATGGACGCCGAGCTCCTCCAGATCGTCGCGAACCAGATCGCCTACCAGTTCATCTTCGACGACCGCGCGGAGGACGTCGGCCGACGCGACGCGGCCTCACTGCTGCCCATGCTGTGCGAGAGCATCGCCATCCTCCGGGACGGCGAACCGCCCAGCACTCCCCTCGGCGCGGCCCTGGCCGACCTCCACCATCAGGTCCAGGACCGGTGCACCCCCGCCCAGGCGGCGCGCTGGGCGTGGAACAGCCGTGAGTATGTGCACGGGTTGTTGTACGAGGCGGTGGCGCAGGGGCAGTCGGGGGGTGTGCGGACGGGGTTGTGCGAGTCGATTCGTTCGCTCACGGCGGGCATTGAGCCCTTCTACCCGCTGTACGAGGCAGAGCAGGCCTACGAGCTCACGCACCGGGATCTCCATCACCCCGTGATGCGGCGTCTGAGGCGTTTGTCGGTCGACGCCGCGGTGTGGACGGCCGACCTCTTCTCCGCGGTGAAAGAACAGAAAGCGGGGGAAGTGATCAATCTGGCCCTCGCTCACCAGCGTTCACACCGGTGCACGCTGCCGATGGCCATCCGGCTGGCCATTCATCAGATCAACCACGCCATTCGAGAATTCGAGGAGCTCCATGCAGAGATCAGGCCGGAGCTGAGTGCTGCCGGCGTCGGCTACGTGGAAGGGATGGTCGGCTGGATCCGCGGGTGCTACTTCTGGTCCCGCACCGTCCCGCGATACGCCGACACGGCATTGGTATCCGCGTTTCGGTGAGGTAAGCCCGGTGCATGGTAGCCGCAGCTCGCGCAGATGAACCGATCTTGCGGATAATTTCACCCTTCCCTGCCGTCCTCATGCGCTAATACGGCCATCGGGTACCCAGAAGGCATACGCTCGGCGCCCGTCCGCAGGGGGATCAACGACAGGAAGCGGTAGCGCACATGGCACCTGAGCTGCGGCAACCGAACACCGAACACCTTCCGTTGCTCGAGCGCCACGAGGAACTGGGCGCGCTCGACTCCGCCCTGGCCGACCTCCGGGGCGCCGTCGACGGCGTGCCGACCGTGTCGTACGGCGGGCTCCTCGCCTTCGCCGGCTCGGCCGGACTGGGGAAGACCACCCTCATCACGACGGCGCGCTCCCGGGCCGCCGCACACGGGTTCACCGTGTTCTCGGGCAAGGGTGGCGAGCAGGAGCAGGGGCTGGCGTTCCGCGTGGTCCGCCAGCTCCTGCAGCCGAGCCTGGCCGCGATGGACGAGCCGGAGCGTCGGGACTTCCTGGGAAGTTGGTACGACATCGTCGCCACCGCGCTCGGTCTGGAGGCCGCGGACACCGCCCATGTGCCGGACCCGACAGGCGTGCGCGTCGGCCTGGACTGGGTCATGACGCGCCTGACGATGATGAAGAAGCCCGTCGTGCTGCTCCTGGACGACCTGCACTGGGCCGACGCCGAGTCCCTGAGCTGGCTCGCCTCTTTCGCACCGCGGGCCGCGGACCTCCCGCTCCTGATCGTCGTCGCCTACCGGCCGGACGAACTGCCGCCCGAGGCGAGCGGCCTCCGCACGCTGATGGAGGGCCATGGCAACCGTCCGCTGGCTCTGGAGCCGCTCAGCGCCGACGCCGTGGCACGGATCGTCCGGGCCGAGGTCGGGGAGGAAGCCGAGGACGGCTTCTGCGACGAATGCTGGCGGGCGACCTGCGGAAGTCCGTTCGAGACCGTCGAACTCGCCATCCGACTCGGCGAACGGCATGTGAAGGGCCTCCAGCACGAGTTGCCCGTGATGAGGGGCCTCGCTGCGGCGGTCAAGGGACCCGGACTGATCGAGCGCCTGAAGCGACTCGGTGGCCCCACCGTCCGCTTCGCGTGGGCGGCCGCTGTGCTGGGTGAGTCCATCTCACCGGAGCTCGCGGCCAGCCTCGCGGTGATCGGCAGCGAGGACGCCGCCGAGGCGACCGAGAAGCTGCGCGCCGCCCGGATTCTGGCCGAGAGCAACGGGTTGGGCGGGGGCGGCCTGGAGTTCGCACACCCCCTGATCGCCACCACGATCTACCGGGACATCTCCTCCACCCTTCGCGTCGGCCTGCACAACGCGGCTGCCGAGGCCGTCCGCGCCGCGGGGTTGGGCCCGACAGCCGCGGCCCGACACCTGCTGGAGGTGCCCTGCGACGGAAAGCCCGAGGCGGTCGACTGTCTGCGGGCGGCTGCCCGGGAGTACCTGCGCGCCGGAGCCCCGGAGGCCGCCCGACGCATGCTGACCCGGGCGCTCCAGGAACCGCCCCTGCCGGAGGACCGCGCCGCGATCCTCCACGAACTCGCCTGTTCGACCTTCCTGAGCGAACCCATGGCCACGGTCAGTCATCTCCAGGAAGCGCTGGCGGAGCCGGGAGTCGACCCCGACCTGCGCGCCTCCATCGTCTACCGGCTCGCCCAGGCGCTGGCCCACACCGACCGGTTGGCCGAGGCCGCGGCCGTGGCCGCCGACGAGGCGAAGCAGGCCACCAGCGCGCGCATCAAGCTGCGTATGCAGGCCGATCACTTCGTGTGGAGCGCGTTCCGCACCGACGAGCCGGATTCGCCCGCCCGCTCCCGCAAGCTGGCGCGGATGGCGGGGAAGCTGGCCGGCCGTGGGCTGGAGGAGCGTTACATCCTGGGTCTGCGGGCGTGGGACGCCCTGGTGCGCGGAGAGCCGCGGCGGACCGTCCTGTCGCATGCGGAGGACGCCCTGCGCGGAGGCATGAGCTGGACCGATGAGAACCGGGGCTTCGAGGTACCCGTCTCGGTCGCTTTGACCTTCATGTACTGCGACCAGCCGCGGCGGGCCGAGGAGCTCTTCACCAAGGGCATGGCCGAGTGCGAGGACAAAGGCTGGCGCGGCTCCCATCTGGCCGTCGGCCAGGCCCTCTTCGGCTACATCCGCTACCGGCGAGGTCTGCTGGTGGAGGCAGAGCACTGGGTCAAGGAGGGCCTCGGTACGGCGGACCGCGTGGAGGGCGCCGTACCCGCCCAGTGGTTCGCGATCGGCATCCTCATCCAGACGCTGCTGGCCCGTGGCCGGATCGGCGCCGCGCGTCGGCTCGCCGACAAGTACGGGTACGGCGACGTGGTCCCGAACGCCGTGATCTACCCGGATCCCCGCACGGTGTACGCCGAGCTGCTCCTGGCGGAGGGACGGCTCGCGGAGGCGGAGTGTCTGCTGTCCGCCGTGGGCGACCGGCTGGAGACACGCGCGTGGCGCAACCCCTCCTGGTGCTCCTGGCAGCTGGACCTGGCGTCCGTCCTGGCCCCCACCGATCCGGAGCGGGCGGTGAACCTGGCGCGGGACGCCGCCAAGCGGGCCCGGGACTTCGGGGCGGCCTCCATGATCGGTCAGGCGCTGCACACCGAGGCCGAGGTGACCGGCGGACCGGCGGCGCTCGACCTGCACGCGGAGGCCGTCGAACATCTGGAACGGTCGCCCGCCTCCTACGAGTTGGCCCGTGCACTGGTCGGCCACGGTGCCGCGCTGTCGCGCAACGGCCGGTTGCAGGAGGCCGCCGACCGGCTCTACCAGGGGCTGGAGAGCGCCGTCCACTGCGGTGCCGAGACCCTGGCGTCCCGGGCCAGGGAGGAGCTTTCCGCGGCCGGGCTGCGGCCACTGCCCCTGCGGTACGCCCAGACGGACACGCTCACCGCGCACGAACGCCGAGCCGCCGAGATGACCGCCCAGGGCCACCCGGTGGCGGTGGTCGCCAAGGGCCTGCACATCACCGAGCAGGGAGTGCGCCAGCTGCTCTCCGCCGTCTACCGCAAGATCGGCACGGACGCGGCCGGCCTGGCGGACGCCCTGCAGACGTATCCTCGCCCGCTGCCGTGACCCGGGCGGGCATGGTGCAGGACCCCTCAGACCGGTCCGGCGCCCGACCCGCCCTGGAGGCGTTCCAGGTCGGAGGGGCGGACCTGGATGACGACGACGGCCACCAGGGCGGCGAGGGCGGTGAAGATCGCTGCCATGATGAAGGCGGCCGACACTCCGGCGGTGAGGACCTCGTCGCCCCAGGGGGGCGGAAGTTGGCCGGTGCGTTGGAACTGGAGGCGTTCGGCGGGGGTGGCCTGCTCGAGGAAGAGGGGGATCTGTTTCTCCGCCTCGTTGGTGCTGGCCGTACCGAACATCGTGACCAGGATGGACAGTCCGAGCGAGCCTCCGACCTGCTGGGTGGCGTTGAGGAGGCCGGAGGCCGCGCCGGTCTCCTCGGTCTGGACGTTGGAGAGGGCCATCAGGGTCAGCGAGACGAACTCCATGCCCATGCCGAGGCTGAAGACGAGCATCGGGCCGAGGACGCTGCCCGCGTACGTGGAGTGGACGTCGGTCAGGGTCAGCCAGGCCAGTCCCGCCGCCGCCAGGATCGCGCCCACCACCATGAAGGGCTTGGGGCCGAACGTGGGCAGGAACCGTGAGGCCAGACCCGCGCCGATCGCGATGACCGCGCTCACCGGCAGGAACGCCAGCCCGGCCGCCAGCGGGCTGAAGTCCAGGACGTTCTGCACGAAGAGCGTGAGGAAGAAGAACATGCCGAAGATCGCGGCGGCGAGGCACAGCATGATGCCGTAGGTTCCCGCTCGGTTGCGGTCGGCGAACATGTGCAGCGGGGTGATCGGCTGCCGGGAGCGCCTCTCCACCAGGACGAACACCGCAAGGACGACTACGGCCGCGGCGAACGAGGCCAGTGTCAGGGCGTCCCGCCAGCCTTCCTGGGCCGCTCTGATGAAGCCGTAGACCAGCAGCACCATGCCCACCGTGGAGGTCAGCGCGCCGGTGACGTCGAAGCGGCCCGGGTGACGTTCGGACTCCTTGATGTAGCGGGGTGTGGCGAGGGCGATGAGCAGGCCGATGGGGACGTTGACGAAGAGCACCCACCGCCAGTTCAGCCACTCGACGAGCACGCCGCCCGCGAGCAGGCCGATCGCACCGCCACCCGCCGAGACCGCGGCGAAGACCCCGAACGCCCGGTTGCGGTCCGGGCCTTCGGGGAACGTCGTGCTGATCAGGGACAGGGCCGTGGGGGACGCGATGGCGCCGCCGACGCCCTGGAGGGCGCGGGCGCCGAGGAGTTGGGCCTCGTTCTGGGCGAGCCCGCCGAGGAGAGAGGCGAGCACGAACAGCAGGACGCCGAAGATGAAGACGCGCCGTCTGCCCAGGATGTCGCCGGCCCGGCCGCCGAGCAGCAGCAGACCGCCGAAGGTGAGGGTGTACGCGTTGACCACCCAGGACAGGCTGGTCGTGGAGAAGTCGAGGGAGCGCTGGATGTCCGGCAGCGCGATGTTCACGATGGTGATGTCCAGCACCACCATGAGCTGACACGACGCGATGACCAGCAGCGCAATGGCGTTTCCGCCACCGCCCGGTTCGCGGGTGGTGGTCTGGGGTGAGGAAGTCGGCTTTGGGCTGCTGGTCATCGCGCTCGCACTCTCGGGGGTCCAGCCCTCACGAGGGTCAGTGGACGTCTCCGTCCACTGCTGATTCCACCGTTCGACCGTACGCCGGAGTCCCGGTCGTCACCAGTCGATCAGTGGTGCCCCTCACGGTCGGACCGCGGGCGCCTACCCGCGGTCCGACCCGCACGATCTCGCCCCGCACGATCTCGCCTCACACGATCTCGACCAGGAGGTCGCCGCCCTCCACCTGCTGGATCTTGTTGATCGCCAGCCGGGAGACGCGCCCCGCCTTCGGGGCGGTGATCGCGGCCTCCATCTTCATCGCCTCGATGGTGGCCACCGTGGCGCCGGCGTCGACCTCGTCGCCCTCGGCGGCCGCGAGCGTCACGACTCCGGCGAACGGGGCGGCGACATGGCCGGGGTTGGAGCGGTCGGCCTTCTCGGTCACAGGGATGTCGGAGGACGCGGCGGCATCGCGTACCTGGATCGGCCGCAGCTGGCCGTTGAGGGTCGACATCACGGTGCGCATACCGCGTTCGTCGGCCTCGCCGACGGCTTCGAGCCCCATGAGGAGCCGGACGCCGGGCTCGAGGTCGACGGCGTACTCGTTTCCGGGCCTGAGGCCGTAGAAGAAGTCCTTGCTGTCCAGCACGCTGGTGTCGCCGTAGGTCTGGCGGTGGGTCTCGAACTCGCGCGTCGGCCCGGGGAACAGCAGCCGGTTGAGCGTGGCGCGCCGGTCCTTCTCCAGTCCCGCACGGTCCTCCGCGGCCAGCTCCCGCACCGGCTTGGCCTCGGCGCGGCTCTGGAGCGCCTTGCTGCGGAACGGTTCGGGCCAGCCGCCGGGCGGGGTCCCGAGCTCACCGCGCAGGAAGCCGATGACCGAGTCGGGGATGTCGAACCTGTCCGGCGTCGCCTCGAACTCCTCCGGCGCCACCCCGGCGCCGACCAGGTGCAGGGCGAGGTCGCCGACCACCTTGGACGAGGGAGTGACCTTCACCAGGTGGCCGAGGATCCGGTCGGCGGCGGCGTACATCGCCTCGATGTCCTCGAAGCGGTCACCGAGGCCGAGCGCCACCGCCTGGGTGCGCAGGTTGGAGAGCTGACCGCCGGGGATCTCGTGGTCGTACACGCGGCCGGTCGGTGAGGCGAGGCCCGCCTCGAACGGTGCGTAGATCTTCCGGACGCTCTCCCAGTAGGGCTCCAGGTCGCCGACGGCGCGCAGGTCGAGGCCGGTGGGCCGCTCGGAGTGGTCGGTCGCGGCGACGATCGCGGACAGCGACGGCTGCGAGGTCGTACCGGCCATGGAGGCCACCGCACCGTCGACGGCGTCGGCGCCGGCCTGGATCGCGGCGAGGTAGGTGGCGAGCTGGCCGCCCGCCGTGTCGTGGGTGTGGAGGTGGACGGGCAGGTCGAACTCGCGGCGCAGGGCGGAGACGAGCTTCGCGGCGGCGGGGGCGCGCAGCAGCCCGGCCATGTCCTTGACCGCCAGGACGTGTGCGCCCGCCTCGACGATCTGCTCGGCCAGGCGCAGGTAGTAGTCCAGGGTGTACAGCCGCTCCGACGGGTCCGACAGGTCGGAGGTGTAGCACAGGGCGACCTCGGCGATCGCCGTGCCGGTGGCCCGTACGGCGTCGATGGCGGGACGCATCTGGCCGACGTCGTTGAGCGCGTCGAAGATCCGGAAGATGTCGATGCCGGTGTCCGCGGCCTCCTGGACGAAGGTGTCGGTCACCTCGGTCGGGTACGGCGTGTAGCCGACGGTGTTGCGGCCGCGCAGCAGCATCTGGAGGCAGATGTTGGGGACGGCGGCGCGCAGTGCGGCGAGGCGCTCCCAGGGGTCCTCGGCGAGGAAGCGCAGGGCGACGTCGTAGGTGGCGCCGCCCCAGCACTCCAGGGACAGCAGCTCGGGCAGCGTGCGGGCCACGACGGGGGCGACGGCGAGCATGTCCTTGGTGCGCACCCGGGTGGCGAGCAGCGACTGGTGGGCGTCGCGGAACGTGGTGTCGGTGACGCCGATGGTCGGTGCCTCGCGCAGCCACCGGGCGAAGCCCTCGGGACCGAGTTCGGTGAGCTTCTGCTTGGAACCGGCGGGCGGCTCGGTGACGGTCGGGCGCGGCAGCTTGGTGGTGGGGTCGATCAGCTGGGGCCGCTCGCCGTGGGGCTTGTTGACGGTCACGTCGGCGAGGTAGGTGAGCAGCTTCGTGCCGCGGTCGGCGGAGTGGCGTGCGGTCAGCAGGTGCGGGCGCTGCTCGATGAACGACGTGGTGACCCGACCGGCCTGGAAGTCCGGGTCGTCGAGGACGGCCTGCAGGAACGGGATGTTGGTGGCCACGCCGCGGATGCGGAACTCGGCCACGGCACGCCGGGCGCGACGGACCGCGGTGGGAAAGTCCCGGCCCCGGCAGGAGAGTTTGACCAGCATGGAGTCGAAGTGCGCGCTGATCTCCGTACCGGCGTGGGTGGTGCCGCCGTCGAGGCGGATGCCGGAGCCGCCGGGCGAGCGGTAGGCGCTGATGCGGCCGGTGTCCGGGCGGAAGCCGTTGGCGGGGTCCTCGGTGGTGATACGGCACTGGAGCGCGGCGCCGCGCAGGGTGACCGTCTCCTGGGAGAGACCGAGGTCGGCGAGGGTCTCCCCGGCGGCGATGCGCAGCTGTGACTGCACGAGGTCGACGTCGGTGACCTCCTCGGTGACCGTGTGCTCGACCTGGATGCGCGGGTTCATCTCGATGAAGACGTGGTTGCCCTCGCGGTCGAGCAGGAACTCCACGGTGCCCGCGTTGCGGTAGCCGATCTCCTGGGCGAACCGTACGGCGTCGGCGCAGATCCGCTCGCGCAGCGCCGGATCGAGGTTCGGGGCGGGTGCCAGCTCGATGACCTTCTGGTGGCGGCGCTGCACCGAACAGTCGCGTTCGAACAGGTGCATGACGTTGCCCTGTCCGTCGGCGAGGATCTGCACCTCGATGTGGCGGGGCTCGACGACGGCCTTCTCCAGGAAGACGGTGGGGTCACCGAACGCGGAGGCCGCCTCGCGCGCGGCCGCCTCGATGGACTCGCGCAGCGCGGCGGGGTCCTCGACGCGGCGCATGCCACGGCCGCCGCCGCCCGCGACCGCCTTGACGAACACGGGGAAGCCGACGTCCTCGGCGGCCCGCACCAGCTCGTCGACGTCGGTGGACGGCTCCGACGAGCCCAGCACGGGTACGCCGGCCGCGCGGGCGGCTGCCACCGCGCGCGCCTTGTTCCCCGTGAGCTCGAGGATGTGCGCGCTCGGCCCGACGAACGTGATGCCGGCCTCCTCGCAGGCCCGGGCCAGCTCGGGGTTCTCGGAGAGGAAACCGTAGCCCGGGTAGACGGCGTCGGCGCCTGCCAGCCGGGCCGCGCGGATGATCTCCTCGACGGAGAGATACGCCCGCACCGGGTGCCCCGGCTCGCCGATCTCGTAGGCCTCGTCGGCCTTGAGCCGGTGCAGCGAGTTGCGGTCCTCGTGGGGGAAGACCGCGACGGTCCTCGCGCCCAGTTCATATCCGGCGCGGAAGGCGCGAATCGCGATCTCGCCGCGATTGGCGACCAGTACCTTGCGGAGCATCCTCGGTCCCTTCGGGCTGCTGGTGAGGAACACCATGGTCGCGGCTATGTGCCCACCTTGCCATGAGAGCCAAGTCACTCGGGCGGGAGGATCCGTACCGGATTGTCCTCGCTTGTGTCGGGCAGGGGCACGGGTTGCCCGGTCCGCAGTGACGCGTAGGCCGCCAGGACGACGCGCAGGCTGCGCAGTCCCGCCTCGCCGTCCGGCCGGGGGCGGCGGCCGGTACGGGCGGCGTCGAAAAACTCCTCCAGCATGGCCGCGTCGAGGTCGTCGCCACCGGGTTCCCAGCGGGGGCGGGCGGTGTGGGAGTCGAAACCGCCGAGCAGCCGGGGGAAGGCGTCGAACTCCACGATCCCCCGCTCGGCCACGCAGGTCAGCGCCAGGCCGCCCCAGGTCGGGTGGTCCTTCGGCTGGCTCCAGCTGCAGTCGATGGCGACGACGACACCGCCGGGGTAGCGGACGGTGACCAGTCCCGCCGTCTCGACGTCCGCGTCCGCCGGGCCCAGGACGTCGTTGGCCTGGGCGTAGACCTCCACCGCCTGCTCGCCGTCGAGCAGCACGTCCATCAGGTCGGCGATGTGCACGGTGTGGTCCATCACCGCGCCTCCGCCCGCGAGGTCCCGGTCACCGAACCACGGCCGGGAAGCGGCCGGGTTCCAGCCGTTGTTGGAGCCGTGGACGCTGACCAGTGAGCCGAGCGAGCCGTCCGCGACGGCGCCGTGGAGGGCGGCGAAGGCCGCGCCGAAGCGGACCGGGTAGGCGGTCATCAGGCCGACTCCGGCGCGGGCGCACGCGTCGATCATCGCCCGGGCGTCCGTCTCCGTCGTGGCGAGCGGCTTCTCGCACAGGACGTGCGCGCCGGCCGCGGCGGCCCGCTCCACCAGATGCCGGTGCCGGGCGTTCTCGCTGGTCACGATGACCGCGTCGGGCCGCAGCGCGAACACCTCGTCCCAGTCGGCGAGGTACGCCACGCCGAGCCGCTCGGCCAGCGCCGCCCCCCGGTCCGGGTCGTCCGGCGGGGCGTCGGGGTCGGCGGTGAGCAGCTCCACGTCGTCGCGGTCGCGCAGCAGCTCGACGTAGGTCGGGGCGTGGACGTGGGCGAAGGACAGTACGGCGATCCTCACGCGGATGCTCCTTCGGGTTCGCGCGGCGTGCCGAGCTCGACCGCCCGTCCGGTCCGGGCCGACTCGGCGGCGGCCGCGGCGATACGGACGGCCGCCACACCGTCCGCCGGGCCCACGCGCGGCTCGGGTCCCCCCGCGAAGGCGTCGGCGAGCTCTCGTATCTGGGTGGTGTACGGCGACTCGCCGAAGTCGCCCGCCGGGATGCCCTCCGCCGCGCCGGCGCCCACCGCGCCGACGGTCCGGAGACCGGGCGAGGCGAGCGAGTCGTGCCGTACCGTTCCGCCGGTGCCGGCGAGGTGGAAGGTCGTGCGGAACGGTGTGGCGGGCGGCGCCCACACGCCCACGATCTGGGTGATGACGCCGCTCTCGTGGGTGAGCACCGCGGTCCCGGTGGCGACCGCGCCCTCGGGTGCCGGGGCGGTGAGGTGGCCGCTCTGGTGTGCGTGGACGCGGACGACCTCGCCGAACAGCCAGCGGGCGATGTCCATGTCGTGGATCATCTGGTCGACCAGGATCCCGCCGGAGCGCGCCGGGTCGGCGAACCAGCCGCTCCACGTCGGGTACCGGCCGGTGCGGGTCAAGCGGGCCACGGCGACCCGGCCGAGTCCGCCGTCGGCTACGAGGGCGCGCAGCCTGGCGTAGGCAGGGAAGAAGCGCACCACGTGCCCCGGGTAGAGCCGGACCCCCGCGGCCGCGGCCGCGGCGGCCATCTCCGCGGCGTCGGCGGCCCGCAGCGCCAGCGGCTTCTCGCACAGGACGTGTGCCCCGGAGGCCACGGCGGCCAGGGTGATCTCGTGGTGGGTGTCGGTGGGGGTGCAGACGTCGACCACGTCCGCACCGTCCATGGCCTCCTCGCGTGAGGCGACCGCGGTCTGGCCGAACTCGCTTGCGAGGGTGGGGGCTTGGCCGTCGGGGGCGTAGACGCGCACTCGGGCGCCGAGTGCGGTCCATGCGGGCAGATGGGCGCGTGCTATGCCGCCCGCGCCGATCAGCGCGACGTCGAGTTGTGCCATCGGGTGGGGGTCTCCTAGCCCTTGAGGGCGCCGCTGAGCACGCCGTTGATGAAATGCCGCTGGAAGAACAGGTAGACGAGGACGACCGGGGCGATCACGATCAGCGTGGCCGCCGCGAGCAGGGGAACGTCGACGTCGTACTGGCCGGTGAAGAAGCCCAGTCCGGCCGGGGCGGTGCGTTTCGCGGGGTCCTGGATCAGGATCAGCGGGAGCAGGAACTGGTTCCAGCTCCATACGAAGTACAGGACGCCGAGGGTGGTCACGGCCGGGCGGGAGCTGGGCATGAGCACGCGCCACAGCGTCGTCCAGGAGGAGGCCCCGTCCAGCCGGGCGGCCTCGATGAGGCTGCGCGGAACGGTGGCGAAGTGGGCCCGCATCCAGAAGACGCCGAACGGCATGAAGGCGGCGATCTCGGCGAGGGCCAGTCCCGGCACCGTGTTGGTGAGCCCGAGGGCGCGCAGGTCGTAGTAGAGCGGGATGACGGTGACCTCGGTCGGGATGGAGAGCCCGAGCAGCAGGTAGCCGTAGAGCTTGCCGCCGCCAGGGACGTCCATGGTGGCCAGCGCGTACCCGGCCAGGGTGGCGCACACCACGGCCGCGGGGACGACGGCGAGCGCGATCACGGCGCTGGAGCGCAGCAGCGGCCCGAAGCCCGCGGCGGACCAGGCGTGGACGAAGTTCTCCAGGTGGACGCCGTCCGGCCGGGCGAGCCCGGTCAGCGGTGTCCCCGCGGGCTGGAGGGACGCGAGGAGCAGGGACAGGAACGGTACGACCACCGCGGCCACGAAGACCGTCAGTACGACGGGTGCCGCGAGTCCTCGTGGCTGACGCGCCGTCATGATGGGCTCCTGGCAAGTCGGTTGATGATGACGACGGCCACTGAGATGACGGCTGTCAGCACCACCGCGAGCGCGCTCGCCAAGCCCACCGCGCCGCCGCCGAAGGCCAGTCGGTAGATGAGGATCCCGGGCACCACGGTGCTGTTGCCGGGGCCGCCGCCGGTGGTGATGTAGATCAGGTCGAAGCTGGACAGGGCGGCGATCACGGTGATCGACAGGGCAACCGCCATCTCCGGCCGCAGCAGCGGGACGGTGATGGACCAGAACTCGCGGACCGGGCCCGCGCCGTCCATCCGCGCGGCCTCGTAGATCTCCTGGTCGATGCGTTGCGTCCCGGACAGGAACAGCACCATGCACAGGCCCGCCACCACCCAGGTCCCGACGAGTCCCACGGCCGGCAGCGCCCAGGTGAAGCTGCCCAGCCAGGAGTCGGTCAGCCGGCCGAGGCCGACCGCCCGCAGAGCCTGGTTGAGGGTGCCGTCCTCGGCGTACACCCAGCGCCAGATGACGGCGACCGCGACCAGCGGCACGACCTGTGGCAGGAAGAGCAGCGTACGGATGAGTGAGGTGCCGCGGCGGCCCGACCGGCGGGCGACCAGGGCTGCCGACACCAGGCCGATGGTGATGGGCAGGACGGAGAAGAAGACGATGAGCGCCCCGGCGTGCCAGGCCGCCGCCCGCAGCTGCGGATCGGTGGCCACCCGGCGGTAGTTGTCGAGTCCGGTGAAGGACGGCAGGGTCACCCCGTCCCAGTCGAACAGCGACAGGTAGGCGGTGTGCAGGGCCGGGAGGACGGCGAACAGGGTGTACGGCAGCAGCGCCGGCAGGGCGTACAGCAGCGCCACGGCGCGGCGGCGCCTGCGGGTCGTGCACGGCGAGCGGGTCGGCGGGCCGGTGTCCTTGTGGACGGGGCGCGCTGCCCGTCGAGGTGTGGTGGTCGTCGTCATGTCGTGAGGCGGGCCGGTCAGGAGTGGAACTGGTCGAAGTCGGCCTGGAGGGCCGCGAGGAACTTCTCGACGGTGACCTTGCCCCCGGCGAGCAGCTGGAGTTGCGTGGTGAGGGTGTCGGGCATCGTCGGGGTGGAGGCGTTCTGGATGAACGGCTGGAGCCCGGAGTCCTTCACGATCGCCTGCCAGCCGGTCCGTACGTCTCCGAGGAGGCCGGTCTGGTGTGGCATGGCGCCGGCGTCGGGCGCCATGAAGCCCGCCTTGGCGGTGACGGCGGAGGCCTGCCGAGTGGCGCAGAAGTCCAGGAAGGCGGCTGCGGCGGACTGGTTCTTCGACTTGCTGGAGACGCAGTAGTAGACGCCGGCTCCGGTGGTGCGCAGGGGGCCACCCTCGGTGCTCGGTGGCATGGTGAACAGCCCGGCGTTCTCACCGAGGCCCTTGTCGACCGCGGCGGCGGCCCAGTTGCCGCTGATCCGGAAGACGCCCTCGCCCTTGGCGAAGGCGGCGGTGGCGTCGTTGTCGCTGGTGCCGTTGACCTTGGGGGTGACATAGCCCTTGTCGACCCAGCGCTTGAGGGTACTCGCGGCCGTGACCGCTTCGGGGCCGGTGATCTTGGCGCCTTTGCGGCCGAACGCCCAGGCCTCGCGGTCCGCCGGCTTGAGGTGGACCGACAGCAGCACGTTGAAGGGGTGGTTGAGGCCGCCGTCGAGGTTGCCCGCGACGAGCGCGGTCTCCCCGGTGGCCTTGGCCTTCTCGAACAGGGCCTCCAGCTCGGCCACCGTGGCCGGGGGCACGGTCAGGCCCAGTTTCCGCACCTTGGCCTTGTTGTAGTAGACGCCCTCGAAGGACAGCCCGCCGGGCACGCCGTAGAGGGCGCCGGTGCCGGCCGTCTTCCCGTCGGCGCTGAAGGTGATCTGGTCCAGGCCGGGGAACTTGCCCGCCCAGCCGTACGCCTTGCCGTAGCCGCCGACATCGAGCAGCAGGTGCCCCTTGACCAGGTTGTTCATGCCGGAGACGAACTGGGCTATGTCGGGGGCGGAGTCGGCCGACATCGTGGTGTTGATGCTCTTGAGGTAGTCGTCCCAGCCGGTGTACTGGCGCTTGAAGCTGACGTTGGGGTACTTCTCGCGGAACGCCGCGAGCAGCTCCGGGGTCATGGTGGTGTCGTCCGCGTCTGCGACGACCAGGGTGATCTTTTCGGTCGGGACGGCCGTGGAGACGGGGGACGCGCTGTTCGCGTCGGAGGACTTGGCGCCGGGGGTGAGAGAGCTGCCGCACGCGACGAGCAGCGAGGAGCCGGCGGCGGCTGCGAGGAACGCGCGTCTGGACGGTGGAGCGGGAACGTGGCTCATGGCGGACTCCTGGAACGGCGGGAGAGGGGGTGCTGCGCGGGCGAGTGCCATGGAGGTGCGGGGGGCGCGGGCAGATGCGGGCGCCGAGTGTTTTAATAAAGCAGTTGCGTTTCATAATCGAGTTCCGGCCAGGGCGCGTCAAGAGCGGCGTGCAGACTGTTCCCGACAGCAGGAGGTCGACCCTTGCCCACATCGGAACCGGATGCCCTGTGGCCGCTCAGCGGTGCCACGGAGCCGCGCACGCCGTCGGCGGTCCCCTCGGTCGTGGGCGTGGCCGACCTGCGCGCCACCAACGCGGCGGCCGTGCTCGCCGTCGTCCGCTCCGCCGACCCGCACCCCCGGCTGTCCGAGTTGGTGAAAGCAACCAGCCTGTCCCGGCCCACCGTTGAGGCGATCGTGGAGGAACTGGTCGACCGCGGCCTCATCGAGGTCGCTCCCACGCCGTCCGCCCGCGGGCAGCGCTCCCCCGGTCGCCCGGCCCGCCGTTTCCGCTTCCAGCCCCATGCGGGCTTCGTCGTCGGCGTCGACGTGCGGCCGCGGTCCGTCACCGCCTGCCTGGCCGACCTCGACGGCGAACCGGTCACCGTCGAGCGCCGCGCGGTCCGCGCCGACGTCACGGGACCGGCCCGCGCGCGGGCGGTGACCTCGGCGATCCGGGCCACCCTGGACCGGGCGGACGTGGACGCCTCCCGAGTGTGGGCCGCCACGCTCGGCACCCCCGGCCTGGTCGACCGGGACAACACCCGCGTCCGCCAGGCCGACAACCTCCGTACCTGGACCGAGGTGGACGTCGCCGGCGTCCTGCGCGACCTCCTCGGCTGTCCGGTGGCCGTCGAGAACGACGCCAACCTGGCCGCGCTCGGCGAACAGTGGCGCGGGGTCGGGGGGACGGCCGGCGAGGCGGTGCCCGACCCCGCGACAGGTGAGATGGTCTTCGTCCTGCTCGGCGAACGCCTCGGCTCCGGCGTCATCACCGGTGGCCGCCTGTTGCGCGGCCACCACGGCGCGGCCGGCGAGATCGGCTTCATCCGCTTCTCCGGTGGCGGCCCGACCGACAGCCCCGGACTGGATCCGCTCCCCACCGGCACCGTTCGTGACGCGGCTGCGGCCGATGCGGACGCGGTCGCCGCCGTCGAGGCGTACGGACGGCGGCTCGCCGAAGGACTCGCCCCGGTCCTTCTCGCCCTCGACCCGGCCCTGGTCGTCCTCGGCACCGGGCTCTTCCCCGACCCGGCCCTGCTCCCCGCGGCGAAGACCCTGCTGGCCGCCGCCCAGCACCACGCCGACGGCCTCCTCGTCGACCCGCCGGGCTGGCACCTGTCCGCCCTGGGCGACGACGCCGTCCTCACCGGCGCGGTGCGCTTCGCGCTGTCCTCGGTCGAGGTGGTCCTCCGGACCCGGCCGACCAGCCTCAACACCCCTCAGCCCGGGCCCGGGCAGCGATGACGGCTACTCCTGGACGAAGTCGACCCCGCGGGGTGGACGTGAAGGTGGTGAGTCGCGAGATCCTGGATTCCGACGGCGTCCAAAGCGCACGGGGCGCCTTGACAGGAGGGGCGTCAGCCTTGGTGGGAGGAGCGTCATGACCAACGTCGACGTGCACCAGCATCTGTGGACCCCCTCGCTGGTGGCGGCCCTGCGCTCCCGCCGCGCACCCCCGTTCCTGGACGGCTGGACCCTGTTCCTGGACGGTGAGCCGCCCTACGGGATCCCGCCCGCCGACCACGATGTCGCCCGGCGTACGGAGCTCGCCGCCACCGACGGGCTCGGCCGGGCGCTCGTCTCGCTGTCCGCCCCGATCGGCGTGGAGTGGCTGCCCGCGGCCGAGGCGCGGCCCCTGCTCGACGCCTACCACGAGGGCGCGGCCGCACTCCCCGAGCCGTTCGGCGCCTGGGCCGCCGCCTGCGTACGGGACATCGACGCCGGGGCGACGGCCGCCGTGCTCGACCAGGGCTTCGCCGGCCTCCAGCTCCCCGCGAACGCCCTTGCCGACGCGACCGGTTACACGCGCTGCGCTCCCCTGCTCGACCTGCTCGAAGAGCGCGGCCTGCCGCTGTTCGTCCACCCGGGCCCCGCGGCCGCCGAGCCCACGGGGCCCGGCTGGTGGCCCGCGATGGTGCCCTACGTGCAGCAGATGCACGCCGCCTGGTTCGCCTTCCGTGCCTTCGGCCGGCCGCGCCATCCACGGCTGCGGGTGTGCTTCGCGCTGCTGGCGGGGCTCGCCCCGCTGCACGGGGAGCGGTTCGCCGCCCGCGGCGACGGGGGCGGCCTCGGGGACCCGGACGTGTTCGTCGAGACGTCCTCGTACGGTCCGACCGCCGTCGACGCCGTCGTCCGCGCCCTCGGTGTGGACGCCGTCGTACAGGGCTCGGACCGGCCCTACGCCCAGCCGCCCCAGCACCCCGGCTTCGGCCTGGGCGGAGCAGCGGCGTACGCGTTCCGCATCACCAATCCACGACGGCTCCTCACCGGAAAGGACTGACGGAGGGCCTGCCGCGTCCACTGGCCGCCTCTGAGGGCCGTCGACCGCAGATAATCCCATTAAAATGGGACAAACTCTGCCGGGTGATCGAGGGCAACGTGTCGGCCAACGCTGTGGCATCGCACGCGTACCCGTTCGGCGCCGCGCCGGTGAGCGAGGCGCCCGAGCGCGACGACGCGCTGGTCAGCGCCGTGGTCCGGGCCGTGGAGGCGACCGGAGCGCATGCCGGAAGCGTGTTCCTGGTCTCCGGCGACCGTCGCTCGCTCGTCCTGGCCGCGGCGTGCGGGACGCCACCCTCCCTGCTCGGCGGGTGGCGGCGGATCCCGGTGAACAGCCGTATCCCGGTGGCGGACGCCTACCGCTCGGGCCGCATGGTTCACCTGGCCGGCGCGCAGGAGACGATGCGGCGTTTCCCCCAGCTCTCGCTGGCCGTGCCCTACCCGTTCGGCTCCGCCTCCGTCCCCGTGCGATCCGGCGGGCGAACCTTCGGGGCGCTGGCGGTGGTGTGGACGTCCATGCCGGACGGGACGGGGCTGTCGAGAGGGCAACGCCGACAGCTGCACGCCGTGGCCGACCGTCTGGGCACCACCCTCGCCGGCCTGAGCGCACACGGGGCACTCGGCGAGTACGACGACGAGACGGCTCCGATGGTGGTCCCGGTGCCGTCCGCACCGGTGATCCGGGTGGGCCTCTTCGACTGGAACCTGGACACGGGAGATCTCACGGCCGACGACGAACTGTGCGCGATCTTCGCGATCCCGCCGCGCGAGTTCGACGGACGGGCGGACACCCTGGCGGCCAGGATCGAACCGGTGGATCTGCCCGGCTTCCGGTCCGCCGCCCGTGCCGCCGTCACGCGGGGCCGTGTGCTCGCGCACTGCCTGCGCATCCTGGACAGAGGTGGGGGCCACCGCCTCGTGGAGCTGTGGGGACGGGTGCCCGGCAGCCCGGACGACCCGCAGGCGTCGTCCCATCTGGTCGGCGCCGTACTCGACTCGGGGAGCGGCATGGCCGCCGTCGCGGCGATCGAGCGGCTCGCGGACGGCTTCTTCGCGCTCTCCCCGGACGGACGGGTCGCCTACGCCAACCACAGCCTGGAGAGTCTGCTGCGGGTCCGCCAGGACGAACTGCTCGGCCACCGCCCCTGGGACGTCCTGCCGTGGCTGGCGGATCCCGTGTACGAGGACCGCTACCGCGCCGCCGTGGTCTCCCAGCAACCGGTCTCCTTCCTGGTCCGCCGCCCGCCCGACGAGTGGCTGGTCTTCTCCCTCCACCCGGGCGCACAGGGCATGACGGGGTGGGCGGCACCCGTGAATCAGCCCGTCCCGGCCGACACCGGACCCGGTACGCCCGTCCCGGAGGAGGCGCCGCCCGTCCTTTCCGCACCCCCGCCCGTGGCCCCGCGCCTCGGCGCCCTCTACCGCGTGCTCCAGCTGGGCAGCGCCCTCACCGAGGCCGTCACCGCGCGCGAGGTGTGCGATGCCGTCGCCGACCAGCTGTTGCCCGCGTTCGGCGGCCAGAGGCTGGCGATCGCCGTGGTGGAGGAGGGGCGCCTGCGCCAGATCGCGCAGCGCGGCTACTCGAAGCGCTTCCTCGCCCGGTTCGAAGGCACCCCGCTGCACGCCCGGCTGCCGGTGACGGACGCGCTGACCTCCGGCGCTCCCTTGTTCATCGAGTCCCGGGAGAAGCTCCTCGAGACGTACCCCGGGATCCTGGCCGCCCACTCCAACTCCTGGGCGTTCCTGCCGTTGATCGCCTCCAACCGCCCGGTCGGCGCCTGCATGCTCGGCTTCGACGAGGTCCACCGGTTCCCCGAGGAGGAGCGCGGCGTCCTCACCGCGCTGGGCGGCCTGATCGCCCAGGCCCTCGAACGCGCCAGGCTCTACGACGCCGAGTTCGCCCTCGCCCGCGGGCTCCAGGACGGACTGCTGCCGCACCGGCTGCCCACAGTGCCCGGCCTGCGCGTCACCGGGCGCTACCTGCCGAGCACCAGGGGAATGGACATCGGCGGCGACTGGTACGACGTCATTCCGACCGGCGAGGAGGTCGCGCTGATCGTCGGGGACGTCGAGGGGCACAACGTCGCCGCCGCGGCCGTCATGGGCCAGCTGCGCAGCGCGGTCCGGGCCTTCGTCACCGCCGGCCACCGGCCCGCCGAGGTCGTCGCCGGCACCAACCGGCTCCACCTGGACCTCGACCCCGTGCTGCTCGCCAGCTGCTGCTACGCCCGCGTCCATCCCCCCTCGGGCGTCGTGCGCATCGTCCGCGCGGGCCACTGCCCTCCCCTGCTGCGCCTGCCCGACGGACACACCGAGATCCTGGACGTGCCGGGCGGCCCGCTGCTCGGCGTCGAGGCGCCGGCCGCCTATCCGGAGTCGGAGCTGCGCCTCGCGCCCGGATCGGTCCTGGCCCTGTACACGGACGGGCTGGTCGAGCGGCGCCACTCGGACATCGGTTCCGGCCTCGAGCGGCTCCGGGCCTCACTGGCCCGCATGGGCGGGAGCCGCCTGGACGAGGTGGCCGACGCCCTGCTGCGGGAGGCCCGCCGGTCGACGGACCGGGCGGACGACATCGCACTCCTGCTCACCGAGTACGTCCCGGCGTGAGGCACCCACGCCGTGCGGCCCGCTGACGACCGTTCTTCTACCTGCCCCAGATTTTCCGGTACGCCTCCTGGTAGCCCGTCGGGTCCCACGTGGTGGCACCCGCGCTGTTGGCGGCCGTGGTGATGTGCACGGGGGCCACGTATCCGCTGGCGGGACGGCCGGAGAAGGCGCGGTTGAACTCGTCGATGATCTGCCAGCCCTGCAGGGACAGCGGCTCGGGCACGGTGGCCGCCTGGTACTGCCTGTTCTCGATGCGCTGGAAGGCGGAGGGGTCACCGTCACCGGCGCCGATGTTGAACGGCGGGCCGGAGCCCTTCCGACCGGCCGCCCGGAGGGCGGGGGCCGCGTCGGCGAAGTACAGGTCGTTGATGGCGACGGAGTAGGTCCACTTGCTCCCGAAGCGGGACAGCAGGGAGGAGACCTCACGGGGGGTGCGGCTGCTCGCGTCCGGGATCGGGATGTTCTCGTACGACAGGAGCTTCACCCCTGAGCAGGTGCGCAGTTGCTTCCTGATCAGCTCTGCCTTGTTCCGGGCGAAGGGGATCGAGGCGTCGCTGAAGAGCACGACCCCGGCGTTGCCGTTGGACTGCGCGATCACCCACTGCGCGCTGATCGCGGCCACGTTCTCGACCTTGGTGGTGACGTTGGTGAAGAGCGGGGGCCGCCGGCTGGGACCGGGGGTGGCGACCGCGTGCCAGCCGATGAGCGGGATGCGTGCCGCGTCGGCCCGCGCGACCTGCCGCGAGGTCGAGTCGGGGTCGAATCCGCCGATGACGATGCCCGAGGGCTTGAGGGTCAGGGCCTCGCTCATCGCCGCCTGGACGCCGGCGGGGGTGCCTCCGCCGTCGATCACCCGGACGTTCCAGCCGATCTCCCGTGCCGCGTCCTTCACGCCGTTCGCCGCGCCCGCGACTCCGGGATTGGTCATGGTCTGGGCGACGAAGACGAGGGTCTTGCCGGACACCGCCGTCGGGCCGCTGGTCGGCCCGTTCCAGGGGATGTCGGCCTTCTCCGCCTGTCTCACGGACGCCTGGGCCCTGGCCTGGACCGCGGGGCAGCCGCTCGGGGCCGTCGTGGAGCCCCCCGGGCCGTCCGACGAGCCGCGTTCGCAGCCGACGAGGACGGTTGCCGTGCCCAGCAGCGCGCAGGCGGCGAGCCGGACTGTGAGGGCGCCGGGGGTGGCTTTGCGGTTGCCGTGCACGGGAGCTCCTCGCGGAGGAATGAGCGGCGGGAGGGCACGGAGGTGGTGCCCTGGGGAGAGTGGGTCAGGGAGGGGAGTCTGCCGGGCCGGTGTCGTCGGTCGGGGAGGTCGGCGGACTTGGCGGAGCGGGCGGGCGAGGCGGTGCGGCGGGCGAGTCGCGGGCCAGGGCGGCGCCGGTGCGCAGCCTGCGGCGGGCGGCGTAACCGGCCAGGCCGACGGCGACGAGCAGGGTGCCGCCGTAGAACAGCGGGACCGTCCAGAAGTCGGCGCCCATCTGGCCGATGCCGGTGAGGCCGACAGCGAGGACGGCGACGGCGACCAGTGTGCCCATGGCGTTGGGCCGCCCGGGTCTGATCGCCGTGGAGCCGAGCAGGGCGCCGACGAAGGCGGGCAGCAGATAGTCGAGGCCGACGCTCGGGTTGCCGATCTGCTGCTGGGCCGCGAGCAGCACACCGGCGAAGCCGACGATCAGCCCCGAGGCGGTGAAGGCGTAGACGGTGTAGGTGCGGGTCGGGATGCCGACGAGGTCGGCGGCGCGCGGGTTGGAGCCGATGACGTAGAGGTACCGGCCGAGCGGCAGCCGCTCCAGCACCACCCAGAGGACGACGGCGAGGGCGAGGACGTAGAAGGCGGGGACCGGCAGGCCGAGGAACGTGGAGTCGTAGAGGTCGGTGAAGGCGGCCGGGAGGCCCTGCGGGCCCGGGACGATCCGGCCGCCGTCGGTGACCCAACCGGTCACGGCGTACAGCATGCTGCCGGTGCCGAGGGTGGCGATGAAGGAGTCGATGCGGCCGAACTCGACGAGGACACCGTTGAGGACGCCCACGACCGCCCCTCCGACGATCACGGTGAGGCAGGCGAGCGGCCAGGGCCAGCCGTCGTTCACGACGAGCTGCAGCACCATGACGTGCGCCAGTCCCAGGGCATAGCCGATGGAGAGGTCGAACGAGCCGGTCACGATGGGGACCATGGCGGCGAGCGCGAGGACGGCCGGGATCGACTGGTTCGACAGGATCGCGTCGACGGTGTCCAGCGTGGGGAAGGTGCGCGGCAGGGTGAGGGAGAAGAACAGGCAGAGCAGGACGGTGAGGGCGACGAGGCCGTAGGCGCCGACGAGGTGCCCGCCCAGGCGGCCGAGTCGGCTCGGCCCGTCCTGTCGTCGCCGTCGCGGGCGGGGCGGAAACGGGGAGGACGGGGCGGTCATGGGTTCGCCGCGGTCCCGGCGGGGGGCACGGCCGAAGCCGCCCGGGTGAGCCCGGCGACGGTGAGGGCCGCACCGCTCAGCTCGGCCGTCACGGACCCGCGGACGAAGACCAGGGCACGTCGGCACACGCTCGCGACCTCCTCGAAGTCGCTGGAGACGAGCAGGACCGCGAGCCCCGCGGCCAGCGCCTCGTCGAGCAGGCGGTGGATCGCGGCTTTGGCACCGATGTCCACACTGGCCGTGGGCTCTTCGAGGATCAGCACGCGCAGGCCACCCCGCAGCCATCGGCCGATCACGACCTTCTGCTGGTTTCCGCCGGACAGGGTGGCGATGACGGCCTCGCTGTCGCGGGGACGCACCGAGAGGCGTTCGGCCAGGGCGGTGGCCGCGGCGCGTTCACGGCGGGGGCTGATCCAGCGCGACGCGGGCAGGCCTCCCGCGTGGGGGTTGGCCAGCAGGTTCTCCCGCACGGTCAGGTCGGCCAGGCACCCCTCGCGTTGTCTGTCGCCGGGCACCAGCGCGACACCGAGGCCGACGGCGTCGGCGACCGTGCCGGGGTGGTAGCGCCGGCCGCCGAGGAGGACCCGCCCGTCGAGGAGGGGCCGGGCACCGGCGAGGGCCCGGCCCAGGTTCATGTGTCCGGCGCCCGAGAGGCCGACCAGCCCCAGGGCCTCGCCCGCCCCGAGCTGGAGGCCGACCGGTCCCGCACCGGGGGTCCGTACGCCGTCGAGGGTCAGGACGGCCGGGCCGCCGGCCGGCACCGTGGTGGGGCGGTAGTCGGTCGGTTCCTCGCCGACGATGTCGCGCACCAGTCGGGCGGGGCTGTGGGCCGCCAGCGGGCCGTGGCTGACGAGGTGCCCGTCGCGCAGGACGGCGAAGGAGTCGGCGACCTCGTACACCTCGTCCAGGCGGTGGCTGACGTAGAGGATGCCGTGCCCTCGGTCGCGCAGGGCGTGCAGGACGCGGAAGAGCCGGGCGCAGTCCGCGGCGGGGAGGCGGGCGGTGGGCTCGTCGAGGACGATGAGCCTCGCGCGTGCGGCCAGGGCCCGGGCGATGGCGACCAGCGAACGCTCGGCCGGGGCGAGCCGGGCGATCGGCACGTCGGGGTCGAGGTGTCCGGCGACGGTCCGCAGGGCGTCGGAGCAGTGCTCGCGGGTGCGCCGCCAGGAGATCAGACCGGCGCGTCGCTGGTATCCGGTGCTGAGGGCGATGTTCTCGGCGACCGTCATCCACTCCACGAGACCGAGGTCCTGGTGGATGAAGGACATGCTGCGGGTGGCGGCATGGCTCCCGAGCGGGTGCCCGGCCACCGTGACCTGCCCGGCGTCGGCGTGGTGGACACCGGCGAGCACCTTGATGAGCGTGGACTTTCCGGCACCGTTGGGGCCGAGGAGGGCGAGGACGCCACCGGCGTGGACGTCGAGGTCGACGTCGTCCAGCGCGAGGGTCCCGCCGAACTGCTTGCGGAGCCCTCGGACACGGACCAGAGGTTCCATCTTCCCGACGTTCATCACGAGGGATACTAGCGGGTCAAATCATGCCATTTCAGGCATTCCACCCTCCGTGCGTTGCACGCCGTCGAGCCCGCACTCGGCCCAGATGACCTTGCCCTCCGGGATGTAGCGCGTCCCCCAGCTCAGCGCCAGCTGCGCGACGAGGAACAGGCCGCGGCCGCCCTCGTCGGTGCTGGCCGCCCGGCGCAGGTGCGGGGCGGTGTTGCTGCTGTCGGAGACCTCGCAGATCAGGGTGCGGTCGTGGAGCAGCCGTACCCGGATGGGCCCGGCACCGTGCCGGATGGCGTTGGTGACCAGTTCGCTGAGCATCAGCTCCGCCGCGAACGCGGCCTCGTCGAGTCCCCACTCGGCCAGCTGCCGCAGGGCGCCGGCACGGACCTCGCTGACCAGGGCCGGGTCGGCGGGCAGATCCCAGGTGGCGATCCGGCGAGGGTCCAGGGCATGGGTGCGGGCGACGAGCAGGGCGATGTCGTCGCAGGGGTGCGCGGGAGCCACGGTGTCAAGGACCGTCTCACAGACCTCCTCGGGTGTGAGCTGCGGATGGGCCAGGGCTCCGCGCAGCTGGTCGAGGACCGCGTCGACGTCGCGGTGCCGGTCCTCGATGAGTCCGTCCGTGTAGAGGACCAGCTCGCTGCCCTCGGGGAGGTGGACCTCGACGGACTCGAAGGGCAGCCCTCCGAGGCCGAGCGGGGGCCCGGCCGGCAGGTCGGGGAAGAACACGGTGCCGTCGGGGCGGACCACCGCGGGCGGGGGGTGGCCGGCGCGGGCCATGGTGCACTGCTGCGAGGTCGGGTCGTAGACGGCGTACAGGCAGGTCGCGCCGATCATGCCGGGACCGGCGACGGGATCCTCCCGGTCCAGGCGCCCCACGACGTTGTCGAGGTGGGTGAGGACCTCGTCGGGCGGGAAGTCGAGTTCGGCGAAGCTGCGGGCGGCGGTGCGCAGCCGGCCCATGGTGGCGGCGGAGAGCATGCCGTGGCCGACGACGTCGCCGACGAAGAGGCCGACGCGGGTCCCCGAGAGGGGAATGACGTCGTACCAGTCTCCGCCCACGTCGGATTCGGCGGGCAGGTAGCGATGGGCGACCTCGACGGCGTCCTGCTCGGGCAGGCCGTGCGGGAGCAGGCTGCGCTGCAGGGCCAGGACCATGGCGCGTTCGTGCGTGTAGCGGCGGGCGTTGTCGACGGAGAGGGCGGCGCGTGCGGCGAGCTCCCGGGCCAGCGAGCAGTCGTCGTCGTCGAAGGGGGTGGGGTCGTGCCCGCGGTAGAAGCCGACGACCCCCAGGACGACACCGCGGGCGACCAGCGGGACCGCGATGAGCGAGTGGACGTGGCCCAGCAGCCGTTCGGTGTGCTCGGGGTCCTGCGCGAGCCAGCCCGCCGCGGCCTTCAGGTCGGGTTCCAGCACCGCTTCCCCGCTGGTCAGGCTCCGCAGCTGCGGTGTCGTCGGGCCGAAGCCGACCCGCGCGCCGACGGGGCTGAAGGGAAGGTCGTCGCGGATGCCGTGGACCACCGTGCGCAGCAGGTCGTCGATCGGGTCGGCGGACTCCTCGCCGCGCAGCACGGCTTCGGACAGGTCGACGGTGACGTAGTCCGCCAGTCGTGGGACCGCCGTCTCGGCGAGTTCCTCGGCGGTGCGGCGCACGTCCAGGGTGGTGCCGATCCGGGCGCCGGCCTCCGACAGCAGCTCCAGGCGGCGCCGCGCGTCCAGGGCGTACGTCCCCACGTGCGGCTCCCCCACCAGCACGAGCCCCCTCGCCCCGGACGGCGGGTCCGAGCCGTCACCCGTCACACCGCCGGCTTCGGCGGCCGCCACGGTCCTGCCGTCCGCACCGTCCGTGCCGTTCGTGAGGATCTGGCCGGGTGCGCCGTCGGGAAGGTGCGCGGACGGCGGCCCGCCGACGGAGAGGCGGGCGGGCGCGGCGGCGACGGGAACGGGCCCGAACAGCGGAAGGAAGGGGGTGACGCCGGGCACGACGAGCGGCCCCAGCGGCTCGTCGTTCTGGCGCGGCGGCTCGTCGATGCGACGCCCCGGCTCGCCGGACGTGCGCGCGGGCTCGTCGGTCTGGCGCGGTATGACGAGGAGCTCGCCCGGTGCGGAGCCAGGGAGGACGGCCTCGATGGCGACGCCCTCCACCCCGGAGGCGCTCGTGAGCGGGCGGCTCACCAGCGTGATCCGTCGCCCGTCGGGAAGGGGCACGTCGACGGCGGCCCGCTGGCCGCCGGAGATCAGCTCGGCGGCCTTCTCCATGACGATCGCGTGGTCGCGGGGATGCAGTTCGAGGGACAGCGCGTCCACCGCGACACCGTGGTGAGGGGCGGCCGTGGTGTCCAGGTACGCCCGCAGCAGGGCCCGCTCACGCTCGGAGCTCTGCGCGAGGAGCCGCCGCTCGATGGCCTCGGCCGCCTTACGGATCACGGTGGTCAGGGCCGGGTCCTCGGCACTGCGCGGATAGCCGAGGCACAGGACGCCCTCGATGCGCCCGCTGAGCGGGTCGCGGACGGGCAGGGCGCGGCAGGCGCTGCCCTGGGAGCGCTCGGCGAAGTGCTCGGCGCCGTAGACGCGGATGAGCTGCCGTTCCGCCAGGGCGAGGCCGATGCCGTTGGTACCGGCGAACTGCTCGGCGAACACGAACCCCGGGACGGTCTGGATCGCCGGGAGCCGGTCCGCCATGGACGCCCGGCCGAAACGGCGCAGGAGGACCGTCCCGTTCGCGTCGGCGACGGAGATGTTCATCTCGCTGCCGGCGAACCTGGACTGGAGCCGGTCGAGCACGGGCACGGCCGCGCGGACGATCCGGCCGTCCGGATCGAAGTCCTCCCGGAAGGGAAGGTCCGACCGGTCCGGCGCGAGGGCCAGGGACCGGCAGCGTCGCCAGGAGTCCAGGATCGACGTGCGCACACCGGTCTCGACCGGCTCGCCCTGGAGAAACCGCTCACGGGAACGGGCGGGTCCCGTGCCACCTGCCGCACGCCCCGTAGGTGTCGGATCCCCGCCGGACCGAATCACATCTCGCCTCATTCGCGCCTGCGATAATCCACATTTCGGAAAAATCTGGCATTGACGAGGATACGGGCATCAGGGGTACGAGTCACTGTCGGACCGTCGTGGGCCCGATACACGCCGACTGGACAGCTCCTGGCCCCGGCTCCGCCTCCGGGCGACGCGCCGCGTTTCCGAAAGTGTTTCGGGCACACCCGCATCGGCATGGTCGCGGGCCGCTCGCACTCCCTGGCCGGGGCTGCGCGCGTGCACGGCTACCGGGCCGCGCTGGAGGAGGCCCGGATCGCCTACGACCCGGCGATCGTCCGCTCGACCGACTTCGACTACGCCGAGGCGCTCGCCGCCGGCCTGCAGATCCTGCGGGCCGACGACCCGCCCACGGCCGTCTTCGCGGCCAGCGACGCGCAGGCGCTCGGCGTGCTGGAGGCCGCTCGTCGGCACGGGCTCGCCGTCCCCGGCGACCTGGCCGTCATGTCCTTCGACGACACCCTGGTGGCGGCCATGGCGTGCCCGCCGCTGAGCGCGGTGCGACAGCCGTTCGAGGAGCTGGGGCGCGAGGCGACCCGGGTGCTCCTGGACCTCTCCCAGGGGCGGCCGCCCGCGTCCCCGCGCATCGAACTCGCCACGGAACTCGTGCTGCGGACCTCGACGACCACCCGCAGGACGCAGGCTCACGCCGGCGGCTGAGCGCTCCTCAGCGCAGGGCGCCCTTCGTCGCGTCGGCGATGAAACCGCGGGCGAAGAAGGTGAACACCAGCACCAGCGGTATGACCGCGAGGAGCACTCCGGCCATCACCATGCTGTAGTCGGTGGAGTGACCGGCGTACAGCTGCGCCAGCGCGACCTGGAGGGTGAGCTTGTCCGGGTTGACCAGCATCACCAACGGCAGGACGTAGTCGTTCCAGGCGGCGATGAAGGTGTAGATGCCGAGGAACGCCAGGGCGGGGCGCACGCAGGGCAGCACCACGTGCCAGTACTGGCGGAAGAACCCGGCGCCCTCGATGCGGGCCGCGTCCAGCAGTTCGTCGGGGACACCGCTGCTGGTGTACTGGCGCATCCAGAAGATGCCGAAGGCGTTCGCCGCGGCCGGCACGATGAGCGCCTGGAGCGTGCCCAGCCAGCCCAGCTGCACCATGATCTCGTACTGCGGGATGATCGCCAGCTGCGTCGGCAGGATGTACATCGACAGCAGCACGCCGAACAGGATCTTCTTGCCGGGGAACTCGTACTTGGCGAAGGCGAAGGCCGCCAGGGAGTCGAAGAACAGCACCAGCGCCGTCGTACAGACCGCCACGATCACCGTGTTGAACAGCGAGCCGAAGAAGTCCATCTTGGCGAAGAGGTGCTGGACGTTGGTCATCAGGTTGCCGCCGAACCACAGCTTCGGCGGGTAGCTGTAGATGTCCTGCGAGGTGTTCGTCGCCATGACGACGATCCAGTAGAACGGGAACACCGAGATGACCACACCGAGCATCAGGATCAGATGGACGCTCAGCCCCCGGACACGCTTGCGGTTCAGGGCGTTCATGGCCGTCGCTCCTTACGCTGCACCAGGCGCCAGTTGATGAGGACGATGAGCAGGATCAGCAGGAAGAAGGCCCAGACGATGGCGGCGCCGTAGCCGAAGTCGTTGTTGTCGAAGGCCTGGTGGTAGAAGTACAGCAACGTGGTCAGGCCCGCCTGGCCGGGCCCTCCGGAGTTGGGGTTCGTGGCCGCGTCACTGCCGAACAGCACCTGTGGTTCGGTGAAGCTCTGCAGGCCGGTGACGGTGGAGACGACCACGGTGAACAGGATGATGGGCCGCAGCAGCGGGATCGTGATGGAGAAGAAGATCCGCAGCGGACTGGCCCCGTCCATCTTGGCGGCCTCGTAGAGCTCCGAGGGGATCGCCTGGAGACCGGCCAGATAGATGATCGCGTTGTAGCCGGTCCACTGCCAGGTCATCAGCGCCGCGATCACCAGCTTGATCGTCCACTCGTTGCTCATCCACGGCACGGCGGACACGTGCACCGATCTGAGGATGGCGTTGATCAGGCCGAAGTTGTTGCTGAAGATCGCGCCGAAGAAGATCGCGATGGCGACCAGCGAGGTGATGCTGGGGATGAACAGGGCGACCCGGTAGAAGGCCGTGAAACGCTTGGTCGAGTTCACCAGCACCGCGAGCACCAGCGCGAGGAAGAGCATCGGCACCGTGGACAGCACCCAGATGACCAGGGTGTTGCGGATGGACATCCAGAAAATCGGGTCGTCCCACAGGAAGCGGAACTGCTGGAATCCGACGAAGTGCATGTCCCCGATGCCGTCCCACTTCTGGAACGCCAGGTACACGGTGTAGATCACCGGGAAGAGCATGAAGACCGAGAAGAGCAGGTAGTACGGCGAGACTGCCAGGTACTGCGGCCAGTGCCTGGCGACCCGCCGCCGCGGCCCGGGCCGGGCCCCGGCCGACACCGGCCGGACCCTGCGGCCGTGCCGGCCCGGACCGCCGCGCGGGCGGTCCGGGGCCGGTCGGCCGGTGGGTGCGGTGTCGGTTCCGGAGGACGGTCCGGTGGCGGCCGGGCCGGCTACCGGGCTTGACGACATGTCACTTCACTCCCTGCCGCTGGGCGATCTGCTTGGCCTGGCTGACCGCGTCCTTCCAGGCCGCGTCGGGGTCCTTGCCCTTGGCCTCGATGCTGGTCAGCTCGGCGAAGTAGGGCGCCGAGACCGCCGCGTCGGCCGGGGCCTCGTAGGCGGCGGGGATCTTCTCGGCCGCCGGGCCGAAGATCTCGATGGTCTTCTGGCCACCGAAGAAGGCGTCGCCCCCGGTGAGCGCGGGCAGCTTGTACGCGGCCGGGGCGGTCGGGAACAGGGCCGCGTCGGTGAAGCCGCGGGCCTGGTTCTCCGGGCTGAGGATCCAGCTGATGATCTTGAAGGCCTCGTCGGGGTTGCCGCTGGTCGCGGGGATGGCCAGGAAGGACCCGCCGAGGTTGGACGGCCCGCCCGGCAGGCTCGCCACCCGCCACTTGCCCTTGGTGCCCGGGGCGGCGTTGCTGATGTCCAGTGCGTGCCATGCGGCACCGATCTCGGTGCCCAGGGCTCCGTTGCCGATCGCGGCGTTCCAGGTGTTGTCGTTGATCTTGGCGTCGATGCCGAGGGTGTAGGGCTTCACGGCGGTGGTCCAGGCGGCGCGGATGTGGTCCTGGTCGCCGATGAACTTGTTGTCCTCGTCGATGAACCGCTGGGTGCCCTGGCCGATGATCATCGAGAACACGGAGCCGATGTTGTTGACCAGGAAGGTCTTGGGTACGGCCTTGTGCAGCTCGACCCCGGCCTTGAAGTAGTCCTCCCAGGTGGACAGCTCGGCGGAGACCTTGGCGGGGTCGGTGGGCAGCCCCGCCTTCGCGAAGAGGTCCTCGCGGTAGAACGTGGCACAGGGGCCGATGTCGATCGGGAAGCCGATGAGCTTGCCGTCCTGCGTGGTGGCCTGCTTCAGCTTCCACGACAGGTACTGCGGGACCAGCTTGTCCGCACCGACGGTCTTCAGGTCGATGAAGCGGTTGGCGTTGGGCAGGAAGGAGGCGATGTCCTCGCCCTTGATGCCGGTGATGTCCGGGGCGGACTGAGCGGCCCGCAGACCGGTGAGCAGCTTGGTCTTGAAGTCGCCGCCGACCACGGAGGTCTTGAGGGTGACGTCGGAGAAGTGCTTCTTGGCGTCCGCGACGACCTTGTCGCTCAGACCGCCGGCCCAGTACCAGAGGGTCAGGTTCTTGCTGTCCTTGCTGCCGCTCGACCCGGAGCCGCCACCGCCGCACGCCGCGGTGGCGCCGGCCGTGGCGGCCGTCAGTACGGCGGCCTGAAGGAATCGTCTGCGGGAAAGGTCCACGATCTACTCCTATTTTTCGACGTGTCAGGCATGTCCGGCGAGGACCGGTGAGTCGTGGCTACGACGGGCTGCGGCGAGGGCCGGGTGGCTGAAGAGCATCGGCGTGGAGTTGAACCCTTCAGCCACCCGGGGTTTGTGACCTGGTCCTCTCAGACGGTGCCGACGCGTCAGTGACGGCGGAATGCGCCGTTGATCCGCTTCGGCCGACCGGAGTGGGGTCCGGACCTGGCTCCGAATTACGCAAGAGAGTGCACCCGGTGCGCGAGTTTGACAAGGGTCAAGCAGCAATCGAGACATTCATGCGCGACTTTGCTTGAGTTTGGCGAGTTCGCGAGTATGGTCAGCGGCATGCTCCCTGACCGAAGACATCAGCTGATCCTGCGTGCCCTGCGCGCGGACGGGCCCACCACGGTGGTCTCCCTGGCCGAGAAGATCGGGGCCAGCCAGGCCACGATCCGGCGCGACCTCGCACAGCTGGAGGACGAGGGGCTGCTCAAGCGGGTCTACGGCGGTGCCGCCCCCGTCGTCGGCGAGGACGACCCGTTCGCCGACGTGGCCGCGGTCCACGTCGAGGCCAAGGACGCGCTGGCCGCGTGGTGCGCCGATCTGGTCAGGGACGGCGAGACGGTACTGCTCGACATCGGCACCACCGCCCACCGGGTGGCCCGCCATCTGCACGGCCGGTCGCTGACCGTGATCACCAGCAACCTCGCCGTCTACGAGGAGCTCCAGGACGACAAGGACGTCCAGCTGATCCTGCTGGGCGGCGTGGTCCGTCGCGACTACCGCTCACTGGTCGGCTTCCTCACCGAGGACAACCTGCGGCAGGTCCACGCCGACCGCTTGTTCCTCGGCACCAGCGGGGTCCGCCCCGACGGCCAGGTGCTGGACACCACCGCCGTCGAGGTGCCCGTCAAGCGGGCGATGATCGCCGCCAGCGCCCAGGTGGTCCTGCTGGCGGACGCGGGCAAGTTCCCCGGCACCGGAATGGCCCGAGTGTGCGGTCCCGAGGAACTCGACGTCGTGGTGACCAACGCCCCGGCGGACGAGAAGACGTGTGGCCGACTGCGTGAGGCAGGAGTTGAGGTGGTCGAAGTATGAGACTCACGATCCTGGGCGGCGGGGGCTTCCGGGTCCCGCTGGTCTACCGGGCGCTGCTGGGCGACCGCGGCGAAGGGCGGGTCACCGACGTGACCCTGTACGACCTGGACGCCTCCCGGCTGACGACCATCCGCAAGGTCCTCGCCGACCAGGCGGCCGGACACCCCGACCCGCCCGCCGTCACCGTCACCACCGACCTGGACGAGGCGGTCACCGGAGCCGACTTCGTGTTCTCCGCGATCCGCGTCGGCGGGCTCGCCGGGCGCGCGGCGGACGAACGGATCGCCCTGGAGGAAGGTGTCCTCGGCCAGGAGACCGTCGGCGCGGGCGGAATCTCCTACGGGCTGCGCACCATCCCGGTGGCACTCGACATCGCCCGTCGCGTCGCCGCCCTGGCGCCCGACGCCTGGGTCATCAACTTCACCAACCCCGCCGGCATGGTCACCGAGGCCATGACCGCCCACCTGGGCGACCGCGTGATCGGGATCTGCGACTCCCCGGTGGGCCTCGGCCGACGCGTGGCCGGCGCGCTCGGCGCCGACCCCACCCGCGTCCGCCTGGACTACGTGGGCCTGAACCACCTGGGCTGGCTGTGCGGCCTGTACGCCGACGGCCGGGACCTGCTGCCCTCCCTGTTCGAGAACGAGGCCGCGCTGACCTCCTTCGAGGAGGGCAAACTCTTCGGCGCCGACCTGCTGCGCACCCTCGGCGCGCTGCCCAACGAGTACCTCCACTACTACTACTTCCACCGCGAGTCGGTCGGCTCCGCCCGAGCCTTGGAACAGACCCGCGGCGCCTTCCTCCACTCCCAGCAGCAGCGCTTCTACGACTCCATGGGCACCGTCGCAGGCGACCCGCCCGCGCCCCGCGCCGCCTGGAACGCCTGGGACGCCACCCGCCTGGAGCGCGAGACCACCTACATGGCCGAGAACCGCGACGCCGTCGGCATGGGCGAACGGGACTCCTGCGACCTGGAGTCCGGCGGATACGAGCAGGTCGCCCTCGCCCTCATGCGGGCCATCGCCCTGGACGAGCGCACCACCCTCGTCCTCAACGTCCGTAACCGCGGCCGGATCCCGGTCCTCGACGACGACGCCGTGATCGAGGTCCCCTGCCACGTGGACGCCAACGGCGCACGCCCCATCGCCGGCGCTTCGCTGCCCGACCACGGCCAGGGCCTGGTGTGCGCGGTCAAGGCAGTCGAACGCGCGGTGATCCACGCCGCCACCACCGCGGACCGCGCCCACGCGGTCAAGGCACTGACGATCCACCCGCTCATCGACTCGTACGCCGTCGCGAAACGCCTGCTGGACGCCTACCAGCGCCACTTCTCCGAACTCGCCTACCTGGGCCGCTGAGCCCAGGTCGGCAGGTGTCGGCGCAGCCCACGCATGGGTGCTCAGCCGGCGGCAGCTCCGAACCACCGTGGCAGTCGGCTGAGCAGATCCCGCTGATCCTCACCGACCCACGCCACGTGGCCGTCCGGACGCAGCAGCACCGCCGGTACGTCCAGTTCCTCGCTGACGTCGACGACGTGATCGACCCGGTCCGCCCAGCCCTCCACCGAGAGCCGGCCGGTCTGGTCGAGCAGCAGCCCGCGGCCGCCGTGCATCAGCTCGTAGAGGCGACCCCGCTTCAACTGCACGTCCCGCAGCCGCCGACCGAGCAGTTCGTGGCCCTCGCCGAAGTCGTAGCGCACCTCGACCGCGGTGATCATCCCGGTCACGTACCGGTTCACCTCCTCGAAGTCCATCAACTTCGAGAACAGCTCCCGCAGCGCGGTCGCACCCGGATCGGTTCCCAGCAGCGTGATCTGCGCGCGGGTGTTGTCCAGCACGCGGGCGCCCACCGGGTGCCGTTCGGCGTGGTAGCTGTCCAACAGGCCCTCCGGCGCCCAGCCGTTGACCTCGGCGGCCAGCTTCCAGCCGAGGTTGAACGCGTCCTGCACGCCGAGGTTGAGGCCCTGCCCGCCGGTCGGCGGGTGGATGTGCGCCGCGTCACCGGCCAGCAGCACCCGGCCGACGCGGTAGCGCTCGGCCTGCCGGGTGGCGTCGCCGAACCGGGACAGCCAGCGCGGCGAGTGCGCGCCGAAGTCGGTGCCCGCGACGTTTTGCAGCTGCTGCTTGAACTCCTCGAGGGTCGTCGGGGTCGTGCGGTCCTCGGCCACCCCGTCGGCGGGCACGACGAGGCGGTACACCCCGTCCTCCAGGGGCATGGCGCCGAACCGCAGTTGCGTCTTGCGGACTTCCTCCACGACGGCGGCGACCGTCGCCGGATCCTCGGTCACCTCCATTTCCCCAAGCAGCGTCTCGACCGTGGCGGGCTCACCGGGGAAACCGACGCCGAGCTGCTTGCGCACCGTACTGCGGGCGCCGTCGCACCCGACGAGGTAGCGCGAGCGCAGGTGCGTGCCGTCCGCCAGCTCGACGGCCACCCCGTCCTCGTCCTGGCTGAGCCCGACCACTTCGCAGCCACGCCGGATCTCGACACCGAGTTCGAGGGCACGCTCGTTGAGCAGCCGCTCGGTGACCGGCTGCGGGGTGGCGAGGCCGTACGGGTGCCCCGTGTCCAGCCGGTCCGGCCACGGCTTGGCGATGCCGCCGAAGAGACCGCCGACCTGGAACTTCTCACTCACCGCGAGGAACCGGTCCAGCATGCCTCGCTGGTCCATCACCTCGACGCTGCGCGCGTGCAGGCCCTGCCCGCGGGACTGCCGGGTCGGCTCGACCAGCTTCTCCAGTACGACCGTGTGCACCCCGGCCAGCCGCAGTTCGATGGCCACCATCAACCCGGTCGGTCCACCGCCGGCGACGATCGCGTCGATCACAAAACCCCCATGAGGTGCGCAGATTCTTCCTTCGGCCGATGATTCTGCGGCAGGACCGGGGTCTTGCCGCAAGCCCCCCGGTGCGCTATACGTTGAGAGTGGCAAGGAGTGGTTCTCTCCTTGCTTTTTCTTTTGCCGTGGCTGCCGGCGCGCTGACCTCAAGAGCGTCACGGCTCTACGCTTCCCCCGTGACCAGCTTCGATCAGGCAGGCAGTGCCCCCAGGCCGCAGTCGTTGATGCTGACGTTCTTCGGTGTCCACGCCCTGAGACGGGACGTCGCCCTGTCGGCCGGCAGCCTGATCGAGGTGTTCGGACAGGCCGGGATCACCGAGGACGCCGTACGGTCCACGCTCACCCGCATGGTCAAACGCGGGCTGCTCGAACGGCACCGCCGGGGCCGCAAGACGTACTTCGGGCCGACCGAGCGAGCCACCCGCGTCCTCCAGGACGGCCACGACCGGATCTGGCACACCGGGGCGGTCAACCGGGACTGGGACGGCACCTGGACCCTCGTCGGCTTCTCGCTCCCGGAGGCATGGCGCAGTGAGCGGCACGACCTGCGGTCCCGGCTGGTCTGGAACGGTTTCGGCCCGCTCCAGAACGGCCTGTGGGTGGCACCCGGCACGGTGGACGTGCCCGAGGTGGTGGCGGGGCTCGGCCTCGACTCGTATCTGCGGGTCTTCCAGGGGGCCACGGCCGTCGGCCCGACCGACGCGCGCACCGTGCTGCACACGGCGTTCGACGTGGAGTCCATCGCCAAGGGGTACGAGGCGTTCCTGACCCGGTGGAGCGCGGACGCCCACGGGGCCGACTCGCAGGACGCGGGCGAGGCCGCCACCCTCGTACGGCAGCTGCTGTTGCACACCGACTGGCTGGAACAGGTGCGACAGGATCCGCATCTGCCCGCCGAGCACCTGCCGCAGGGCTGGCCGGCGGCCGCCGCGGAGGAACGCTTCCAGGAACTGGCGCACCGCTACGAGGAGTCGGCCCGCCAGGAGGCCGCGAGCGCGCTGGACGTGATCGCGGTGGCCACGCCGTAGGACCCACCCCCGCTGTGATCCCGTAGCACCCGCAGCGGAGAGCCCTGCCCGTCAAAGCTGGGCAACACATTGACCGCCGTCGAAAAACTGCCCTACATTCATCGCGTTCTCGGCGTCGCCTTCCCCGAACATCCTGCTCATTCCGCTCAAAGGGGAGCATCACGTGTCCACCGAAACGCGCACCCAGCCTGATTCCACCGCCGATCCTCAACCGTCCGGCGGTCTGCCCATCGGCACCCTCGTCGCCGGCTGCTTCGCGGTCTGCCTGGCCCAGATCGCCCTGGCCATGCCGGCCACCCTCAACGGACTCTTCCAGGAGGACCTGCATCCCGTCGGATCGCAGCTGACCTGGATCTCGGACGCGTTCCTGCTGCCCGTCTCGGTCCTGGAGCTGACCTTCGGCGTCCTCGGCGACCTCTTCGGACGCAAGCGGCTGCTGGTCGGCGGCGGCGCGCTGCTCGTCGCCGGCGAGGCGGTGGCCGCCGCCAGCACCGGCATCCACATGCTCTGGGTGGGCCAGGCCATCGCCGGCCTGGGCGCGGCCGCGCTCTTCCCGACCTCGCTCGCGATGATCGCCGCGGGCACCCACTCGGCCCGGGACCGCGCCCGCACCATCACCATCTGGGCCGCCGCCCTGTCCAGCGGCGGCTTCATCGCCCCGGTCCTGGGCGGCATCACCGGCAACTACGGCTCCTGGCGCTGGGCCTTCATCGTGGTCACGGGCCTGGCCGTCGTCAGCACGCTGCTCAGTCAGTTCCTCGCGCAGAACTCCAGCGCACCGGAGGGCCGTTCACTGGACCTCGCAGGCCAGATCACCATCGGCATCGGCATGTTCGCCCTGCTGTACGCGGTGATCCAGGGCCCGGCGGACGGCTGGACGGCGACACCGGTGGTGATCGCCTACGTGGTCGCCGCGGTGTTCATCGCTGCGTTCGTCGTCGCGGAACGGCGTGCCGCCTCTCCCCTGCTCCGCCTCGACCTGTTCAAGAACCGGGCGTTCGCGGTGGCGTCGTTCGTGGCGGTGGTCGGCATGTTCAGCTACCTCGGCACCGCCTACGCGACCAGCATCCGGCTCGGCCCGATCCAGCACCAGAGCCCATTGCGCGGCTCGTTCGCCTTCATCCTGCTCAACTGCTGGACGCTCCTGCTGATGCCGGTGATCTCCCGGCTGCTGGAGCGGGTCAGCGCGCGCTGGGTGCTCGGCCTGGGCCTGGCGCTGATGGCCGCGGGAGACTTCCTGGCCGCGGCGCTTCCGGTGGAGGACCGCGCCCTGACCTCGCTGATCCTCCCCATCGGACTGGTCGGTGTGGGCTTCGCCCTCACGGTGTCCTCCATCACCGCGACCGCCGTCAACACGGTGCCGGTCCACTACGCCGGCATGGCCAGCGCGTCGACGAGCCTGCTGCGCGACTTCGGCTTCACGCTCGGCCCGGCCGTCATCGGCGCGATCGCCCTCAGCCGCGCCGCCGACGAGTTCACCCGGAACCTCGCCGCGTCCGGCCTCTCCACCGACGTCAAGGCGGCGGCGGCCCAGGTCGCGGCCGAGGGCGGTCCCCTCGCGTCGAACTCGGTCCCGCCGTCGTCCCCGCCGGGAGGCGCGGTGCCCATCGCCCTGGAAGCCCTCGGCAACGGCTACGCGATCGGCTACGTCGTCTGCGGCATGGCCGCCCTGGCCTGCTGCCTCCTCAGCGTGATCGCGCTGCGCGGCAAGGAGACCGCGGCCGCGACGGTGGGCATCACGAAGACGGAGGAATCCGCGGCCGCCTGAACGGCGACCACCCCGAGTGTGTGGTGCCGGTGCCCCCGGGTCCGGCACCACGCGCGCTCGCGTCCCCGACGCGGAGGGGACCGGCCGCCGCAGCGCTCCGGCCGTCAGCCGTGGGTGCCCTGCTTCAGCCGGAGGACCTCAGCGGGGCCGCAGCTCCCCCGAGCCGCGTGGAACGAGACGGGTGGGGATCTCCGTGGAGCGCGCCCGGGAGCGATCGCCGTCCAGCCGGGCCAGCGCGATCGTCGCGGCCGTCGCCCCCATGGCCGCCGGCTCCTGGGCGACCACGGTGAGGGCGGGTTCGAGGGCCTCGGCGAGCGGGATGTCGTCGAACCCGACAAGCGCGACATCCTTGCGGCCGGCCCGGGCGAGGCCCAGCACGGCCCCCATCGACGCGAAGTTGTTCGCCGCGAACAGCGCGGTGGGCGGCTCCGCCAGGCTCAGCAGACGCTCGGTCTCGACGGCTGCCGCCCGCACGTCGTGACCACCCACCACCAGCGCCCTGTCGTACGGCAGCCCGGCCTCCGCCAGGGCGTCCCGGTAGCCCTGCAGACGCCTGCGGCGGGTGTACAGCGCGGTGGGCGTGTCCCCGACGAAGCCGATCCTGCGGTGGCCGTGCCGGATCAGGTGCGCGGTGCCTTCGTGGGCTCCCCCTCGGTTGGAGCTGAGCACGCTGTCCGTGGTCAGGCCGGACCCCGGACGGTCGAGGAAGACCACGGGCAGCCCGGCCGCCCGCTCGGGCTTGAGGTAGCCGTGGTCGGCGCTGGGGGTCGGCGCCATGAGCAGGGCGCTGACCCGGCGGGCCAGGAACGTGCCGACCAGGGAGCGTTCACGCTCGGCGTCCTGGGCTGACGAACCGACGAGCAGGGTGAGGCCCCGGTCGTGGGTCACCGACTCGATGCCGCTCACCACCGTGGCGAAGAACGGGTTGCTCATGTCCGGCACGACCAGTCCGATGGCGGTGTCGCTCCTGCCGAGCCGCATGTGGCGTGCCATGAGGTTGGGTCGGAACCCGAGTCGTTCGACGGCCTCCATCACGCGCTCACGGGTCGCGGGCGCGACCGGACCGTCGTCGTTGAGCACCCGCGACACCGTCTTGGCGCTGACGCCGACGTCCTGTGCCACATCACTCAGCGTGGGGCGGCGGGACACAGGCATGGTCGGATCCCCTCAAGGGCGGCGGCGCGGGCGGTGCTTCGCGACGACAGTACCTTTGCCTTCGGCCTCCACCCGATGGGCACCCGCAGGCAGAACGGCTTCACGGCCGGCCCAGGAACATGCCCCCGCCGTGTGCAGCAACGTCGAACGGTGATTGGCTGTCCCCGGTTCCGTCAGCCAGTCCATCCACGGGAAGGCCCCAGCCATGAGCAACCCCTACGCACTCGAATACAAGGTCGTCACCTTCCGCGAGTCACTGATCGGAGACGCACTGGACAGCGACAAGCTGGAGAAGGTTCTGAACAAGCACGCCGAGGACGGCTGGGCTCTCAAGGCGATCACGTCCGCCGACGTCAAAGGCCGTATAGGGCCCGGTGCTGTCGAGGGCCTGCTTCTCACTCTGGAGCGTCAGCGCCGCTGACGGCCGCGGCCCGGCGTGCACGCGCGGCGAAGGTAAATACGTCGACAGCACCCCGCCGTTCCCGGCAGAGTGGCCGCCCGTGACGAGCAGTGAGCTATGGACCCGTGCGACCGCCGACCGCTACGACGCCGAGGAGAACGAGATGTCCTCGGCCGCCGTTCTCGAACCGACTCTGGCCTTCCTTGCCGAACTCGCCGGAGACGGCCGGGCACTGGAGTTCGCCATCGGAACCGGACGTGTGGGCGTCCCGCTCCGGGAACGCGGTGTGCCGGTGGTGGGCATCGAACTGTCCGAGCACATGGCGGCGGTCCTGCGGCGCAAGATCGACGAGGGCACGCTTCCGGTCACCATCGGGGACATGGCCACGTCTGCCGTCCCCGGCGAGTTCACCCTGGTCTATCTCGTCTACAACACCATCACGAACCTGCTCACGCAGGACGAGCAGGTCGAGTGCTTCCGAAACGCCGCACGTCACCTGACGCCCGGCGGCCGATTCGTCATCGAACTGGGCGTACCGCCGTTGCGGTTCCTGCCGCCCGGACAGACCGCGGTGCCGTTCGACGTCTCCGAGCGGCATCTCGGCTTCGACACCTTCGACCTGGTCGAGCAGATCCTCGTCTCGCACCACTTCACCCGCGACGGCGACGACGGCGGCTACCGCCGCGCCAACTCCCGGCACCGGTACGCATGGCCGGCGGAGCTCGACCTGATGGCACGGATCGCGGGCCTCGAGCTGGAACGACGCGTCGCGGACTGGGACGGGGCGCCGTTCAACCAGGACTCCACGAAGCACATCTCCGTGTGGCGCAAGCCGGCCTGAGTCACGCACCCAGCGTACGAGGGCACCGTTGCCGAGCTATGCGCCACGACGGACCCGGGCGGCCTTGCGGGCCTCGGCAATCTGGCGGGCCTCAGCCGACCGGCGAGACTCGCCACCGCCGCCGGCCCGCCCCGGGCGGGTGCCCAGACCGCGGAAGGGGGCACCGCCGCGCTTCGGGCGCTCCGCGACCGGCCCGCTGCCACCGATGGGGGCACCGGAGGGAGCCTGGGCGCCGGTGATGCGGCTCAGCTCGGCCTCGCCGGAGCGGACCTGCGTGATCTGCGGCCTGATGCCCGCGTCGGACATGAGACGGGCCATGTCCCGGCGCTGGCTGGGGAGGACCAGCGTGACGACACTGCCGGACTCGCCGGCGCGGGCCGTACGGCCACCGCGGTGCAGGTAGTCCTTGTGGTCGCCGGGCGGGTCGACGTTGACGACGAGATCGAGGTCGTCGACGTGGATGCCCCGAGCCGCAACGTTGGTGGCCACCAGCGCCGTGACGTCACCGGTCCTGAACTGTGCCAGGGTGCGGGTGCGCTGGGGCTGCGACTTGCCGCCGTGCAGAGCCGCGGCTTTCACGCCGCTGCTCAGCAGGTGCTTGGTGAACTGGTCGACAGCGTGCTTGGTGTCCAGGAACATGATCACGCGCCCGTCGCGCGCAGCGATTTCGGTGGCGGTGGCGTACTTGTCGGCGCCGTGCACCTGCAGCACGTGATGCTCCATCGTGGTGACCGCGCCCGCCGACGGGTCGACCGAATGGACCACCGGGTCGTGGAGGTAACGACGGACCAGAAGGTCGATGTTGTGGTCCAGCGTGGCCGAGAACAGCATGCGCTGGCCGTCGGGACGTACCCGGTCCAGCAGTTCGGTGACCTGCGGCATGAAGCCCATGTCCGCCATCTGGTCGGCCTCGTCCAGGACCGTGATGTTCACTCGGTCCAGGCGGCAGTCCTTGCGCTCGATGAGATCCGCGAGGCGGCCAGGAGTCGCGACGACCACCTCGGCCCCGGCACGCAGTGCGCCGGCCTGCCTGCCGATCGACATGCCGCCGACCACGGTGGCCAGCCGCAGCTTCAGCAGCCGGGCGTACGGGGCGAGCGCATCGGTGACCTGCTGAGCCAGCTCACGCGTGGGGACGAGGATCAGGGCCAGCGGCTTCCGCGACTCGGCACGCTGCCCGGCAGTACGTACGAGGAGCGCCAGGCCGAAGGCGAGTGTCTTGCCCGATCCGGTGCGCCCGCGGCCCAGGACGTCGCGCCCTGCGAGGGAGTTCGGCAACGTGGCGGCCTGGATCGGGAACGGCTCGTTCAGGCCGAGGCTGGTGAGCATCTTCAGCAACTCGATGGGCATGTCCAGTTCACCGAAGGTCGCAACCGTGGGGAGGGCCGGGGTGACGGTGGCCGGCAGCGCGAAGTCGCTCGGTGGTGCGGAGGGACGGCGCCCGGTGTCGCCTTGACCGACGCCGGGGCGACCCTGACCCCGTGGGCGGAAACGGTCGTTCGTGCGAGCTGAACGGCTCATGGAGAACCTTCCTCGACAGGGCACGCATCGAGGAATTCCCGACAGGAATGCGCCGGATGAATTGCAAGAACGAGCCGAATGTGAATCCAAAAGATTTCTAGCGGAATACTGGAAAGCAGAAGCTGGGGCCCCGCCGCAAGGCGGGGCCCCAGCTCACTCATACACTTCGGCGTCAGGCGGGAGTGATGTTCTCCGCCTGCGGGCCCTTCTGGCCCTGCGTGACGTCGAAGTTCACCTTCTGGCCTTCCTGGAGCTCACGGAAGCCCTGGGCGGCGATGTTCGAGTAGTGGGCGAAGACGTCCGGGCCGCCGCCGTCCTGCTCGATGAAGCCGAAGCCCTTTTCCGCGTTGAACCACTTGACGGTGCCGGTAGCCATGTCACATCTCCTTGGGGGCAGTGCCCCGGGGGGTACGCGCCGTGCGAACCCCTGCATTGCCGCAATGAGCCCTGTCCGGATGAGCACCGGAGATACAAAAATGCCCGACGACATACAGTCGCCAAGGCACTTGAAGTTTCGGGAACCACAACTGCAACTACTAACAAGTTTAGCACGGTACACGCATCCGCACTATTTCAGCCCTTGCTTACATCCGGGCTACGGTCGCCACACCGCGCCGCCTCAGCCCAGGAACGACAGGCGGACCTTCCGGTTCGGATTGTCGTTGTTCGTATCCACCAGGCACACCGACTGCCACGTGCCCAGCTCCAGGCGTCCGTCGATGACCGGCAGGGTCGCGTGAGGTGGGACGAGGGCCGGGAGGACGTGGTCGCGGCCGTGGCCGGGGCTGCCGTGGCGGTGCTGCCAGCGGTCGTCGGCGGGCAGAAGGGTGTGCAGGACGGCGAGGAGGTCGTCGTCGCTGCCGGCGCCCGTCTCGATGATGGCCACGCCGGCGGTCGCGTGCGGCGTGAAGACGTTCAGCAGACCGTCACGACCCGCCGCCGCCTCCCGCAGGAAGGCCTCGCACTCACGGGTGAGGTCGACGATCCTCTCCGAGGAGCCGGTGGCGACGTTCAGGACTCGGGTGGTGAAGGCATCTGACATGCCCCCATCCTGACCCGTCCGCCCGGTTTCACACCTGCCCGGATGTTCGCCCCTTGGAGCAGGGGGTCCATGCTGCGAGACGGGGAAGATCCAGGACGTCCCGGCTGTTGGTGGAATCGTGAACAACACACGCGAGGTCGAGGTCGTCGTCATAGGCGCCGGGCAGGCGGGTCTGGCCGCCGCCTATCACCTGCGGCACAGCGGTTTCGAGCCGGAGCGCGACTTCGTGGTGCTCGACCACTCCCCCGGCCCGGGCGGCGCCTGGCAGTTCCGGTGGCCTTCGCTGACGTACGGCAAGGTGCACGGGATGCACTCCCTGCCCGGCATGGAGCTCGCGGGTGCGGACAACGGGCGGCCGTCGTCCGAGGTCATCGCCGCGTACTTCGACACCTACGAGCGCACCTTCGATCTGCGGGTGCGGCGGCCGGTCGATGTGCGGTCCGTGCGGGAGGGTCCGGCCGGGCGGCTGCTCGTCCAGACGTCCGACGGCGTGTGGTCGACGGGGGCGCTGATCAACGCGACCGGCACCTGGGACCGGCCGTTCTGGCCGCGCTACCCGGGTCAGGAGACGTTCCGGGGACGGCAGTTGCACACCGCGCAATACCCGGGTCCCGAGGCGTTCGCCGGGCAGCGGGTGATCGTGGTGGGCGGCGGCGCCTCCGGCACGCAGCATCTGCTGGAGATCGCCCCGCACGCGGCCGCCACCACGTGGGTGACGCGTCGGCCGCCGGTCTTCCGCGAGGGCCCGTTCGACGAGAACGCGGGCCGGGCCGCGGTCGCGCTGGTGGAGGAGCGGGTCCGGCAGGGACTGGCGCCGCATAGTGTCGTCTCGGTGACCGGACTGCCGTTGAACGACGCGATCAGGCAGGGCCTTCAGGACGGGGTCCTCGACCGGCGGCCCATGTTCGACCGGATCACACCGGACGGTGTGGAGTGGGAGGACGGGCGGCGCGTGGATGCCGACGTCATCCTGTGGGCGACCGGGTTCCGGGCCGCCATCGACCATCTGGCGCCGCTGCGGCTGCGCGAGCCGGGCGGCGGGATCCGGCTCGACGGGACGCGCGCGGTCGCCGATCCGCGGGTCCATCTGGTGGGCTACGGCCCGTCGGCGAGCACCATCGGCGCCAACCGCGCCGGGCGCGCGGCCGTGCGGGACATCAGACGATCGCTCGCCGGTGCGGCCGTCGCTGCCTGACGTCCCCTAGCGTCACTTGGCCGTCGACGCGCTCTGCTGATTGCGGTTGAACTCGGCGACGTTGCGCTCGTGCTCCGCGTAGTCGGCCGTGAAGCGGGTGTCGCCCGGTTTGACGGTGACGAAGTACAGCCAGTCGCCCGGGGGCGGGCTGATCGCGGCGCGCAGGGCGTCCTCGCCGGGGCTGTCGATCGGCGTGGGCGGCAGTCCCATGCGCTGGTAGGAGTTGTAGGGGCTGTCGATCCGGGTGTCGGCCTCGGTGGTCCGCAGTGTGGTGCGGTTGAGCGCGTAGTTGATGGTGGAGTCCATCTGAAGCGGCATGCCGCGCTCAAGCCGGTTGAAGACGACCCGGGCCACCTTCCCCATGTCGGCCTTGGTGGCGGCCTCGGCCTGGACGATGCTCGCGATGGTGACCGCCTGGTAGACGTTCATCGCGTTGCGCTGGGCGCCGGCGGCGATCGGGGCCTTGTGGAACTTGGTGTTCGCGGTGTCGACCATGGCCTTCAGCAGGGACTCCGGAGTCGCCTTCGTGTCCAGCGGATACGTCGCCGGGAAGAGGTAGCCCTCCGGGTTGCCCTCGGCGTCGTTCGGGAGCCTCAGGTTGGCCCTCACCAGCGACTTCCTTGCGGTGCCCGAGGGCAGTTCGAGTGCCTTGTCGACGGCTTCGTAGATCTGGCCGGCCCGCCGTCCCTCCGGGATCACCAGGCTGGTGGGCCTGGCCTCCTCGTCGGTGTCCAGGGTCAGCAGCAGCGGCACCGCCACGGCGGTGCCGGCCACGACTGCGCCGGTCATGACGAGGGCGAAACGGCCCCGGCGCGTCAGTCGAATCGTGCTCCGTGGCGGAGTGTTCATCTGCATGCGGGCACGGTAACCCGCACACCATCACAAACCCGGCATATCTTCAGCTTGTCGACTCCAGTTGAGCGTCCCGGCGTACGAGGCCCGCGTACCGCCCGTCCCGCTCCAACAGCTCCTCGTGCGTGCCGCGTTCGACGGCGCGCCCGGAGTCGAGGACCACGATCTGGTCGGCGCCCCGAACGGTGGACAGGCGGTGGGCGATGGTGAGCGTGGTCCGGTTGGCCGACAGCGCGTCGATGGCCTCCTGGACGGCCGCTTCGGTGCGGGTGTCCAGGGCACTGGTCGCCTCGTCGAGGATCAGCACCGGCGGGTCGCGCAGGATCGTGCGCGCGATCGCCAGGCGCTGCTTCTCACCGCCGGAGAAGCGGTGGCCGCGCTCGCCGACGACCGTTTCGTAGCCGTCGGACAGGGAGGCGATGTGGTCGTGGATCTGCGCCGCGCGCGCCGCCGTGTACAGCTCCTCGTCGGTGGCGTCCGGCTTGGCGAAGCGCAGGTTGTCGGCGACCGAGGCGTGGAAGAGGTACGTCTCCTGCGACACCACGCCGACCGCGCGCGCGAGGGTGTCGAAGTCGAGGTCGCGCACGTCGACGCCGTCGAGGGTGACCCGGCCGCCCGTCACGTCGTACAGCCGGGGCACGAGGTGGCCGAGCGTGGACTTGCCCGCGCCCGTGGGGCCGACGACCGCGAGGCTGCCGCCCGCCGGGACGGTGATGTCGATGCCGTCGAGGACGGGGCCGCCCTTGCCGTCGTAGCGGAACTCGACGTTCTCGAAGCGGACCTCGCCCTTGACCTGGTCGAGGTGGACCGGGTCGGGCCGCTCGGTGATGTCGATCGGCAGGTCGAGGTACTCGAAGATGCGCTGGAAGAGAGCGAGCGAGGTCTGGATCTGGACGCCGGTCGACAGCAGGCTCACCGCCGGGCGGAACAGGCCCTGCTGGAGGGAGACGAAGGCGACGATCGTGCCGAGGGAGACGTCCGGGCCGCCGAGTCGGAGGGCCATGCCCGCGGCCCAGTAGATGACGGCCGGCATGGCGGACATGACGATCCCGATCACTGCCATGCGCCAGCGGCCCGCCATGTTCGACCTCACCTCGAGGTCGACCAACTGCTCGGACTCCTCGGCGAAGGACCGCGTGAGGGAGTCGGAGCGGCCCATGGTGCGGCCGAGGAGGATGCCGCTGACCGAGAGCGACTCGGTGACCGTGGCGGCCATGGCGGCCATCTGCTTCTGGCGCTGGGTGGTGATCCTCTTGCGTTCGTTGCCGACGCGGCGGCTGATCCACACGAAGACCGGCAGCAGGAGCAGCGAGACGACCGTCAGGCGCCAGTCGAGGGCGACCATCGCGATGATCGTGGCGACCACGCTGGTGAAGTTGGAGACCAGCGAGGTGGCCGTGGAGGTGACGGTGGCCTGCATGCCGCCGATGTCGTTGGCGATGCGGGACTGCACCTCGCCGGTGCGCGTGCGCGTGAAGAACGCCAGCGACATGCGCTGCAGGCGGTCGTAGACGGCGGTGCGCAGGTCGTGCATCACGCGCTGGCCGACCGTCGTGGAGATCAGGGTCTGCAGGACGCCGAACACGCCGGCGAGGACGGCGCTGAGGATCATGCCGAGGGCGAGCAGGCTCAACAGGCCGGTGCGCCCTTCGGGGATCGCGACGTCGAGGGTCTCCTTCAGCAGGAAGGGCGTGGCCACCGAGACCAGCGACGAGGCGCCGACGAGCAGGCCGACGACCGCGAGCCGGCCACGGTAGGGACGGAAGAGCTTCAGGATGCGCCGCACCTGCCGTGGCTGTTCCTCGGCGTCGGCGGGTGGGCTCCAGGAGGATGGGTTGTCGGGGTGCATGGGCTCCTACGGGGAGTGAGATGGCATGGACTGCGGCGGAGACTGACGGAGCTTAGCTCATTGTTACCTATACTCACAATGAACGACGTCCTGATATTGTTCCCGCATGACCACCGCCGATCCCGACGGCATGCTCGCCGAGCAACTGCTGCGCTTCACGCGCCGTGTGCACCGCATCCAGAAGCGGCACATCGAGCAGCGCGGCCTGGGCGTCACCCCGGCCCAGTCCCGACTGTTGCGCACGCTCGCGCACTACAGCTCCCCACCCCGCATGGCCGACCTCGCCGAGCGTCTTGAGGTGGTACCCAGGGCGGTGACCTCGCTGGTCGACGCACTGGAGGCGGGCGACAGGGTGCGCCGGGTGCCCGACCCGACCAACCGCCGGGTGATCCGGATCGAGCTCACGGATGACGGCCTCAAGACCCTGGGGGAACTCCGCGGCGCCCGTCGGTCCGCCGCGCGCGAGATCCTGGCGCCACTGACGGACGACCAGCGGGAGGTGTTCGGCAAGCTGCTGGACACACTGATCGACGGGGTGCCCCTGCGGGGCTGTTGAGGTTCCGCCCCTTACGGCGAACAGCCGTGTGCCCCCGCTCCGGACTGCCGGAGCGGGGGCACACGTTCCGTCGAGACGAGGCCTCGATCAGCTCACTTCAGGAGCGGGCTCCTTGGCAGGCTTCTTGGTGAGCTCGTCGGTGAGCTCCTTGTCGGGCTGAGCCGGGATCCCGTCCGCGGGCTCGGGCCCGGACGCGGTCGCCTCGGACTTCGGGGACTCTACGGCGGTGTCCTCCTCGTCCCCGTCCGGCACGAACTCGATCTCCCTGTCCAGCACCTTCTTCGCCCGTGCGGTGTCCAGCGCGCCCTCCCAGCGGGAGACGGCGAGGACGGCGACGCAGTTGCCGAGGAGGTTGGTGACGACGCGCATCGAGTCCATGATGCGGTCCACACCGAGGAGCAGGGCGACAGCGCCGGCCGGGATGGCCCCGAGCGAGGAGGCGGTCGCGGAGAGGGCGAGGAAGGCCGAGCCGGGGATGCCCGCCATGCCCTTGCTGGTGAGCATCAGCACCACGACCACGGTGATCTGCTGGCCCAGGCTGAGGTTCACGTCCACGGCCTGGGCGATGAACAGGGTGCCGATGGACAGGTAGAGCGAGGCGCCGTCGAGGTTGAAGGAGTACCCCGTCGGCAGCACCAGGCCCACGGCGTCGTCGCGGGCGCCGGCCTTGCGCAGCTTCTGCATCACGCGCGGCATGACGGCCTCGGTGGAGGCGGTGCCGAGCGCGAGGAGCATCTCCTCACGGATGTAGCGCAGGAACTTCCACAGGCTCAGCCCGGTGACCATCCGCAGGGCGACGGCGAGCAGCGCGATGAACAGCGCGGCGGCCGCGTAACACAGGATGATCAGCTTGGCGTACGTCTCGATCACGCCGAGCCCGTACTGGCCGATCAGGACGGCCATCGCGCCGAACACGGCGATCGGCGCCAGCCGCATCACGAAGCCGACGATCGCGAAGATGATCTCCTGGGCCTGCTCGATGGCGGGCAGCACCTGAGGCACCTTGGTGTGGCCGAGGTGCAGCAGGGCGGCGCCCACCAGGCAGGCCAGGATGAGCACCTGGAGCAGGGAGTTCTCCGCGAAGGCCCCGATGAAGCTCGTGGGCAGCGCGTTCAGGGCGAACTCGGTCGTCGACGGCAGCGAGCCGCCGCCCGTCTTCGCGTCGACCGCCGAGGCGTCGAGCGTGGACGGGTCGACGTTCATCCCCGAGCCCGGCTGGACGATGTTGGCGGCGAGGAGCCCGATGATCAGGGCGAACGTGCTCGCGACCTCGAACCAGATGAGGGCCTTGAGCCCGATCCGGCCGAACGCCTTCAGATCACCGGCCTTGGCGATGCCCACGACGACCACGCAGAACACGAGCGGCGAGATGATCGTCTTGATGAGCCGGGTGAAACCGTCGCCGAGCGGCTGGAGGTCCGTGGCCACGTCGGGCCACAGCTTTCCGAAGACGATACCGAGCACGAGCGCGCAGGCGACCTGCGTGAAGAGAGAGGTACGCAGCAAGCGTGCGAGGCGTCGCGGCAGGGAGGGGACGGACTGCGGCACGAGCACTCCTAGAGGGACGGGAGCGCAGAAGCCGGGGAGACTTCTGCGATACGGAAAGTGGCTTCCGCAAGAGACACTCTGGGGGCTTTCTTGATCCAGTGGAAGACCCTTGCGTTGCATCCGTGTAAATCCGTCACGAGTGGCGCACCACTCACGGCCGCCCCAACAGTCCGTCCCAACCGGTCTCAGCAGCCCCTGCGATCCTCGGTGAGCACCCCCTGCACGGTGGTCAGCGAGCGGTCGTAGCAGCCCGCCGAGCCGTGGAGCCGGTAGCGCTCGCTCGTCGTGCCGACCGCGTGCCGCTGGTCGCGCGGCACGTTCACGGTGAAGGTGGCGTCGCCCGTGTAGGTGTCGTCGAGCCGCGACCACGCGGTGCGCCGTTCCCCTCGTGTCCCGACGACCGCGGCGCGGTCCCCGAGGGTCAGCACGGTGCGCAACCGGTCGTCCGCACCGACCGTGGTCGTGCCGTTCATGGTGTATGTCCGGTGCGTGCGCGTCGTGCGGGCCGGTCCGCGTCCGTCGACGGTGACCGACTCGTCGTCCGTCCAGGTGGCGTCGAGGCCGTCGACGTTCTCGCCGTCGGTCCAGCGGTGCGTGGAGGAATTCGCGAGCGATCGCCCGACGGTGGTCGTCACCCGTCCGTGTGAAGTGTCGACGTATCCGGCGACGGTCAGCCGGTGGGCGCCCTCGGTGTCGAGGCGGTGCTCGGTGCCGGGCGTGTACGTCGAGGAGTTCGCGAGGTCGCCCGCCCGCCGCACGGTGAGCCCACCGGTGACCCGCGCCTTCTTCGCGTCCTGCCAGACGAGGACGTTGACCGGCGCGCTCCAGCCGCTCTGCCCCTCGGGCACACCGACGACAAAGACTTCGACGCGGTGCGGGCGGCCGTCGTTGAGGATCCCGGCGAACGGCGTCAGGTCGTACTCGATCGGCTTGATGTCGAAGGCACGCGGGCCGGGAACGACGTACCAGAGGAAGGGATTCGACCAGCCGCCCGTCCACACGTGCGGGAACGGCGCCGCGATCCCGGCGAGCCGGCCGTCCACCTTGATCTGCACCTCGCGGTAGGGGCCGTCGTCGGCCTGGCAGGAGTACGGCGCCTCCTTGGGCACCGCCAGATACCAGTACTCCTCACAGCCGCCGCCGGAGCCGGTGGCGTACACCTCGGCGACGATGCGTTCACTGTTGCGCGGGGTGGTGAGGGTCGAGTCGTCGGCGAGGGTGAGGATGCGGTCGGGGGCCGCGGCCTGTCTCCCTTCGTAGAAGGTGAGCGTGACCTTGACGTCGATCACACCGGTGTACGTGTCGTCGACGACGTTGCCGATGAGCATCTCCACGTCGTGGCCGGCGCGGAACGTGCCGCTGTAGCGCGTCACGTCCTTCTCGACGGACCACTCGATGCCGTCCGGCGAGGGTTCCGGCGTCGACGTGCGGAATATTTCCACCCCACCGACGTGCAGATACCCGAGCCGGTCGAACTGCCGTCCCGCGACCTTGCCGTCGAGCCGCAGCACGACCTTGCTCCAGCGGTCCCCGCAGCCCTTCGGCGGGGTGTACGTGCCCGTGTACGGCGTGAAGTCCCGGAACTGCGCCTCGGCGACGGTGACCTGGCAGGACTTTCCGGCGGGCCTGGTGACGGGCGGGGCGGCGGTGATGGGGTCGTGCCAGTCGGTACCGAACTCGGCGGGGACGTCCGTGGACTGGGCGGCGGGGACGTCCGTGGACTGGGCGGCGGGGACGTCCGTGGACTGGGCTCGGGCGCCGGCGGGTTGAGCCGGGGCCGCCTGTGCGGGGCCCGTTCCCAGGAGGGTGCCGGCCAGGAGGGTCGCTCCGGCGAGCATGGACATGATGATCCGGCTTCTCATGGCCGGTGTTCTACGGGGAGTTGGACACCGTGCGCAATGAGGCCTCCCCCGTCGGTGCTAGGCCTTCAGGTCGGCCCTGTCCCCCATGACCACCACAGGATGACGGCCGGGATCGATCGTTCGCAGCAGGTACCCCATCGCCGACTTGGACAGGCTGACGCAGGCCGACGTACCGCTGCCGTGGTCCATGTGCAGCCAGATGCCGCCTCCCCTCTCCTCTCCCTCGGGGCGGGCCCCGTCGTTCGGCGGGGTGCCCTTCACGCGGTTGTAGTCGATGGCGATGACGTAGTCGAAGTCGTGCCAGTGCGACGAGGCCCACCAACGGGGGGCCGCGAACGCGGCGGACCGTGTGTACGGCAGTTTCGCGCCGGGATTCTCGAGCACACCGCCCGCGTCGCTGAGCGTGAACACCCCGACGGGGCTGCGGTTGTCACCCTCGTGGTGGTCGGTCGTCCAGCCCTTCTTGCCGTTGTGCGCCGGCCAACTGCGGGCCCGCTCCCAGGCGGTGCCGTCCTTCGTGTACAGCACGACCGTCGAGTCCGCGGAGTCCCTGCCGTCTCCATAGACCGCCACGACCTGGCGGGAGTCGGCCGGGATCCGGTGCTGCAACCGGTCCCCGACGTCGGGGATGCGGGTCGGATCGCTGGTGGTCGTGCGGGCGGGGCGGGCGGCCTCGGCGCCGCTGCCGGTCGCTGCTTTCGTTCCGCCGCACGCGGCCAGCGCCGTCGAGAGGGTCCCGAGGGCCGTCATCGCGACCAGAGCATGCCGTACACCACGACTCCGCATCGGTCCATGGTGGCATCTCCTGACGGACGGTAGCCGGATCCTGACGGCGCCGCGGAAAACGGGTTGATTTTGACCACCCTGCGACGCGAACCTTTCACGGTTTGCTGCCGCCGATCGCCGCGTGCTCGGCGCTTGTCCGCTGCCTCCCCGCACCCTCACCTCCCCCCACCCTGACACGAGCCAATGGGACGACATGCAGATCCAAGACCTTCCGTATCCCGACCCGGGTGTGCCGGACGCGCGCTCGGGGCCTCGATTCCTCTGGTGGCTCGGCCGGAACCAGCTGGGCGGTCAGTTGAAGTCACTGGCCTGGGGACTGCTGCACTTCTTGTCCGTCTCCGCACAGCCGTTCTGCGTCGGGTTCGCCATCCAGGCCGTCGTCGACCGCTCCGGCACCCGGCTCGCCCTCGCGGGCGGGCTGATGGCCCTGCTCGGCGCCGGTATCGCCATCGGCGACACTTTCCTGCATCGTGCCGCCGTCACCAACTGGATCACCGCGGCTGCCCGCGTCCAGCAACTCCTGGCCCGCAAGACCGCGCAACTCGGCTCGGCGCTGACCCGACGCGTCGCGGCCGGCGAGGTCGTGGCCGTCTCGACGGGCGACGTCGAGAAGGTCGGCTGGTTCGTGGAGGCCGTCTCGCGGTTCACCGCCGCCGCGCTGACCGTCGTGCTGGTCTGCGTCGGCCTGGCCGTCTACCAGCCGGCGCTCGGGCTGATCGTCGCCGTGGGCCTGCCCGTGCTGGCGCTCGCCGTGCTGCCCCTGCTGCCCCGCGCGACCCGCCGCGCCGACTTCCAGCGCGAGAAGGCCGGTTACGCCACCGAACTGGCCTCCGACACCGTCGCCGGCCTGCGCGTGCTGCGTGGCATCGGCGGAGAGGAACTGTTCCTCGACCGCTACCGCCGCGCCTCGCAGGAGGTCCGCCGCGCCGCCGTGCGCAGCGCCCGCATGTGGTCGCTGATCACGGCCATCCAGGTACTGCTGCCCGGGCTGCTGCTCATCTCGGTCGTCTGGTACGGCGTCCACCTGGCCCGCGAGGGCCGCATCACCGTCGGCGAACTGGTCACCGTCTACAGCTCGATCATGGTCCTGACCTATCCGCTGCGGCACTTCGAGGAGATCGCCATGGCGTACTCCTTCTCCCGCCCGTCGGCCAAGCGGGCCGCCCGGGTGCTGTCCCTGGAGCGGGCGACGGACGCCGACGGATCGCGCCCTGCGCAGACGCCCACCGGGGACCTGTACGACCCGGCCACCGGTCTGCTCGCGCCCGCCGGGCGGCTCACCGCCGTGGTGTGCGGCGACCCGGACGCGGCGGGGCGACTCGCCGAACGGCTGGGCGGCCACCCCACGGAGGACGGCCCGTCGGTGCTCCTGGACGGTGTCCCGCTGGACGAACTGCCACTGGACTCCGCGCGGTCGGCCGTCCTCGTCCAGGACAAGGACCCCGTGCTGCTCTCCGGCACCCTGCGCGAACTGCTCGACGTACCCGCCTCGGGCGACGTCGCCGCCGAGGACGCGCTGGCGGCCGCGCAGTGCGGAGACGTCCTGGAGGCGCTCATCCAGGGGTCGGTCGACGCGGAGGACCCGATGGACGCCCGCATCACCGAACGCGGGCGGTCCCTTTCCGGCGGCCAGCGCCAGCGACTCGCCCTGGCCCGGTCGCTGATCACCGACCCGCAGGTACTCGTCCTGGACGAACCGACGTCCGCCGTCGACTCGCACACCGAGGCGCGGATCGCGTCCGGCGTGCGGGAGCTTCGGGCGGGGCGCACGACCGTGGTGTTCACCTCCTCCCCACTGCTCCTGGACCGTGCGGACCGCGTCGTCCTCGTGCACGAGGGCGAGGTCGCGGCAGTGGGCCCGCACCGCGAACTGCTGCACGAGAACCACCGGTACCGGGCCGTGGTGACGCGCGAGACGGACGAGGAGGCCGCGCTGCAAGGCGAGCAGGCCGTGGTGCGCGATGAGAAGACCGCGCTGCGGGACGGGGAGGCCGCGGCGAGGGGCGAGGACGTCGCCTTCAACGGTGTGTTGAAGGAACTGGAAGAGATCGAGGAGACCGCATGATCGGCGTGGCGCCACCGGAATACGACCCGGCCGCCCCGACCACGGCGAACACCCTGCCCGTGGGCGCCCCCGCGACCGTACGCGCCTACGTGGGCGAGTTGCTGCGTCGGCACCGCCGTGCCTTCCTGGTCCTCGTCGCGGTCAACACGGCCGCCACGGTCGCCTCGATGGTGGGCCCCTGGCTGCTGGGCGACCTCGTCGAGCGGGTGTCGGACCGTACGCGGGAGCTCCACATGGGGTTCACCGTCACACTGTTCGTGCTCGCGCTGATCGTGCAGGCCGCGTTCGTACGGCAGGTGCGGCTGCGCGGGGCGATGCTCGGCGAGCAGATGCTGGCCGACCTGCGCGAGGACTTCCTCGTACGGTCGGTCCGGCTGCCGCCGGGCGTCCTGGAGCGGGCCGGTACGGGCGACCTGCTGTCCCGCATCACCACCGACATCGACCGGCTCGCCAACGCGATGCGCGAGGCCGTGCCGCAGCTGACCATCGGCGTGATGTGGGCGGGGCTGCTGCTCGGCGGGCTCGTCGTCATGGCGCCGCCGCTCGCCCCCGCCGTGCTGGTGGCCGTGCCACTGCTGGTGGTGGGCTGCCGCTGGTACTTCAAGCGGGCCCCGGCCGGCTACCGCTCGGAGGCCGCCGGATACGCAGCCGTGGCCGCCGCCCTCGCCGAGACGGTGGACGCCGGGCGCACCGTCGAGGCGCACCGCCTCGGCGACCGTCGCGTCGAGCTGTCGGAGCTGCGCATCCGGCAGTGGACGGCCTGGGAGCGCTACACCCTGTGGCTGCGGTCGGTGCTCTTCCCGGTCATCAGCGTCGTCCATGTGACGGTGCTCGGCTCCGTCCTCATGCTCGGCGGCGTGTTCGTGCTCCAGGGATGGATCGGGGTCGGTCAGCTGACGACGGGCGCGCTGCTCGCGCAGATGCTCGTCGACCCGGTGAACCTGATCCTGCGCTGGTACGACGAGCTTCAGGTGGCCCAGGTGTCGCTGGCCCGGCTGGTCGGGGTCCGCGACATCGAGCCCGACGCCGGGGACGCCACGCTGGCGCCCGACGGGCGTGAGGTGCTCGCGGAGCGGGTCCACTTCGGCTACCGCGAGGGCGTGGACGTGCTGCGCAAGGTGTCCCTGGAGGTCGCACCCGGCACCCGGCTGGCGCTGGTCGGCCCCTCGGGCGCGGGCAAGTCGACGCTGGGCCGGCTGCTCGCCGGGATCTACGCGCCCCGGGACGGCCGCGTCGCCCTCGGCGGTGCGGAACTGTCCCGGATGTCGGCGGAGCGGGTCCGTGCGCACGTCGCCCTGGTCAACCAGGAGCACCACGTCTTCGTGGGCTCCCTGCGCGACAACCTCCGGCTCGCCCGCAGTGACGCGGAGGACGCCGAGCTGTGGGCGGCGCTCGGCGCGGTCGACGCGGACGACTGGGCGCGCGCTCTGGACGACGGCCTGGACACCGACGTCGGCTCGGGCGGGCTCGGGCTCACCCCGGCCCAGGCCCAGCAGATCGCGCTGGCCCGGTTGGTGCTGGCCGACCCGCACACGCTGGTCCTGGACGAGGCGACCTCGCTGCTCGACCCGCGCGCCGCCCGTCACCTGGAGCGATCCCTCGCTCGTGTCCTCGACGGGCGCACGGTGGTGGCCATCGCCCACCGGCTGCACACGGCCCACGACGCCGACGTCATCGCCGTCGTGGAGAACGGCCGTATCAGCGAGCTGGGCAGCCACGACGACCTCGTCGCGGCGGACGGCGCGTACGCGGCGCTGTGGAGGTCCTGGCACGGGTGAGCGGGGCGCCGGTGAGAACACCGACGGCTCCGCCTGGGGCTTTCCGACCGGGGGCCGTCCCTTGAGGGACGGCCCCCACGTGTTGCCGGATGCGGCGGTGGGCGGCGGCCCTGGGCTTCCGCACACGACGACGGAGGGCGGCCGTGCGCTGCCGGGTCCGGCGACGGACAGCCGCCGTGCGCTGCCACACACCACGGCGGACGGCACCCGTGCGCTGCCTGCCCGGCACCGCGACGGACGGCGCCCATCCGCCGCCGGGCCCGGCTGCCTCCGCCCCGACCCCCAGGTGGCAGCGGTCCCCTCTCGTTCCTCACCGTCTGCCGTTGCGCGGTGCCGATCCGGAGTGGAACGCTGGAAAGCGGCACCCGCTCGGGAAGCGTCCCGGAGTTTATCGGTTCGCGTCGCGCGCACCCGGTGTCCCGTGCCGCGGCGGTCCGGCGCAGACCGCGGCCGGCACGGGCCCGTCCCCACTCCCTGGAGGTACCCGTGAACAGCGCCGACGGATGGGGAGACGACGTGTACCAGCCCGACGCGTCCGAGGTTCAGGACGACGCGGGGCTGCTGGACGCGGAGGACACGCTGGAGAACGACGGCGTGGACGACCCGCTCGACCGTGGCTGGTCCCCTCCGGAGAGGCCCTGGGCCGTGGAGCACACCGGTGTGACGGCGGCGGAGCGCCGCCAGGGCGAGACCCTCGACCAACGGCTCGCCGAGGAGCTGCCGGACCTCGCCGCGCCCGACGGCGACGGCATCGGCGACATCGACGGCACCGACGGCGAACCGCTGGACAACGAGGTCGGCGCCGCCCGCTCCGGCCGGCTCGTGGCCCCCGACGAGGGCGCGCACGAGGACGATGAGGCCGCGCTGGTCGCGACCGACGTGGGCATCGACGGCGGCGCCGCCTCCGCCGAGGAGGCCGCCGTGCACATCGTCGACGACGAGGAGGCCCTGTCCGGCTGATCCCGCCGTCCCGGGCCCGCCGCCCCTGCCCCCACCGCACGAGGAGCGCTCATGCAGCAGGACAAGCACCCCGGCTACCAGCCCGTCGTCTTCCGCGACCGCGCGGCCGGCTACGCCTTCCTGACCCGGTCCACCGCGAGCAGCGACCAGACCATCGAGTGGGACGACGGCGAGACCTACCCGGTCGTGGACGTGGAGATCTCCTCGGAGAGCCACCCGTTCTACACCGGCAAGGCCCGCACGGTGGACACGGAGGGCCGCATCGCCCGCTTCGAGCGGCGCTACGGCGAGGGCGGAGCCGGCTGAGCCGTCACCACGGCCTGCGGAGTCGCCACGGCCTGCGGAGCCACCACGGCTGACTGCGCTCGTCGGATGAACACGGCCGGCGGTGCCCCTCAGATGAAGTTGAGCGCGGCCGCGCCGCCCACTCCCCCGAGCAGCATGAACACCGGCATCAGCACCTTCAGCTCGACCCAGCTGCCGGCCCGGAACCGCATCGGCTTCGGCGGACCGATCGGGTACCAGCGCTTGCGGCCCACGGGGATCGGCCACAGGATCGGGCAGCCGGACACGGTCAGCGCGTCCCCGATGTCGTGCACCAGGGCGCCCAGCACGATCGGCAGCCCCAGCCACAGGTACTCCTGGCCCGGCGCCGCGAACAACCAGTCCGAGCCGTTGCCCGGCTTGTCCAGCACACCGGCGACGATCCAGGAACTGGTCGCGGCCAGCAGCCAGACCAGGACGTCGGCGCTGGAGCCGCGCGTCGCCCGCCACAGCAGACCCTCGATGGCCAGCACCATGTGCACGAAGAGGATCGCCAGCACCGCCCACCGGCCGCCGGTGATCGCCGCCACCGAGGCGCCCCCGCCGATCAGGACCGCCCACACCCAGGTGTGGGTGAGGGTGCGGTGCCCGCCGGAGCGGCGCGGGTCGCCCTGCTTCCTGGTCGCCTTGTAGACGGCGTACGAGAGCTTGTCGACGATCTCGCACAGCCACCGCGAGAGGGGACCGAAGGAGCGGGAGATGGTGGCGGCCTTGTGGTCGAGATCCGGGGCGAGCGCCGCGCCGGCGCAGATCAGCGCACCGGACAGCAGGACCGGCCAGGGCATCGTGTGTCCGGCCGCGGCCGCCGCCGCCCCGACGCCCAGCCAGGCCGCGGCGCCCGACAGTGAGTGTGCTGGTCCCATCATGACCGTTGCCCGTCCCATTCCTCGTGCGCCGCTGTCCAGTTGACCGGGTGCGATGACGCTCCGTCGGCGACACAGCGTAGCTGCCGTGATCTTCGAGCCGGCAGCCGATTCCCCCATCGAGGGGGCGGGCAGGCAAGATGGGTTCGTGACCCTCATCGATCAGCTGCCGCCGACCGCCGACCCCGACGCCCTCTACGAAGCCTTCGAGTCGTGGGCGCAGGAGCGGGGTCTCACGCTCTACCCCCACCAGGAGGAGGCGCTGATCGAGGTGGTGTCCGGTGCGAACGTGATCGTGTCGACTCCCACCGGCTCCGGCAAGAGCATGATCGCGGCGGGCGCCCACTTCGCAGCGCTCGCCCGTGACGAGGTCACCTTCTACACGGCTCCGATCAAGGCGCTGGTGTCGGAGAAGTTCTTCGAACTGTGCAAGATCTTCGGCACCGAGAACGTCGGCATGCTCACCGGCGACGCGTCCGTGAACTCCGACGCGCCCGTCATCTGCTGCACCGCCGAGGTGCTGGCCTCCATCGCGCTGCGCGACGGCAAGGACGCGGACGTCGGCCAGGTCGTCATGGACGAGTTCCACTTCTACGCGGAGGCGGACCGCGGCTGGGCCTGGCAGATCCCGATCCTGGAACTGCCCCAGGCTCAGTTCATCCTCATGTCGGCCACGCTCGGCGACATGTCGATGTTCGAGAAGGACCTCACCCGGCGCACCGGCCGCCCGACCGCGGTGGTCCGCTCGGCGACCCGCCCCGTCCCGCTGTCGTACGAGTACCAGCGCACCCCGCTCACGGAGACGCTGACGGACCTGCTGCAGACGAAGCAGGCACCCGTCTACATCGTGCACTTCACGCAGGCGCAGGCCGTGGAGCGGGCGCAGGCGCTGATGAGCATCAACATGTGCTCGCGCGAGGAGAAGGAGCAGATCGCCGAGCTGATCGGCAACTTCCGCTTCACCACCAAGTTCGGGCGCAACCTCTCCCGTTACGTACGGCACGGCATCGGTGTCCATCACGCCGGCATGCTGCCGAAGTACCGGCGTCTGGTGGAGAAGCTCGCGCAGGCCGGTCTGCTGAAGGTCATCTGCGGCACGGACACGCTCGGCGTCGGTGTCAACGTCCCCATCCGCACGGTGCTGTTCACGGCCCTGACCAAGTACGACGGCAACCGTGTGCGCACGCTGCGGGCCCGTGAGTTCCACCAGATCGCCGGCCGTGCCGGGCGTGCGGGCTTCGACACGGCGGGCTTCGTCGTCGCGCAGGCGCCGGAGCACGTCATCGAGAACGAGAAGGCTCTCTCGAAGGCGGGCGACGACCCGAAGAAGCGCCGCAAGGTCGTCCGCAAGAAAGCGCCGGAGGGCTTCGTCGGCTGGTCGGACGGCACCTTCGACAAGCTCATCACCTCCGATCCTGAGCCGCTGACGTCGCGTTTCCGGGTGACACACACGATGCTGCTGTCGGTGATCGCCCGGCCCGGCAATGCCTTCGAGGCGATGCGGCGCCTCCTGGAGGACAACCACGAACCCCGCAAGCAGCAGCTTCGGCACATCCGTCGCGCGATCGCGATCTACCGCTCGCTGCTGGACGGCGGCATCGTCGAGAAGCTCGACGAGCCGGACACCACGGGCCGTGTCGTCCGCCTGACGGTGGACCTCCAGCAGGACTTCGCGCTGAACCAGCCGCTGTCCACGTTCGCGCTGGCCGCGTTCGAACTGCTGGACCCGGAGTCGCCGTCGTACGCGCTGGACATGGTGTCGGTCGTGGAGTCCACCCTGGACGACCCCCGGCAGATCCTCGCCGCGCAGCAGAACAAGGCGCGCGGCGAGGCCGTGGCCGCGATGAAGGCGGACGGCGTCGAGTACGAGGACCGCATGGAGCGCCTCCAGGACGTCACCTACCCCAAGCCGCTGGAGGAGTTGCTCTTCCACGCGTACAACACGTACCGCAAGAGCCACCCCTGGGTCGGCGACCACCCCCTGTCGCCGAAGTCCGTCATCCGCGACATGTACGAACGGGCGATGTCCTTCACGGAGTTGGTGTCCCACTACGAGCTGGCGCGCACCGAGGGCATCGTGCTGCGCTACCTCGCGAGCGCCTACAAGGCCCTCGACCACACCGTCCCGGACGACCTCAAGTCCGAGGATCTCCAGGACCTGATCGAGTGGCTGGGCGAGATGGTGCGCCAGGTCGACTCGAGCCTGTTGGACGAGTGGGAGCAGCTCGCCAACCCGGAGGAGATGACCGCCGAGGAGGCGCAGGACAAGGCCGACCAGGTCAAGCCGGTCACCAGCAACGCGCGCGCGTTCCGGGTCCTCGTCCGCAACGCCATGTTCCGCCGCGTCGAGCTCGCCGCTCTCGACCAGGTCGGGGAACTGGGCGAACTGGACGCCGAGTCCGGCTGGGACGCCGATGCCTGGGGCGAGGCGATGGACAAGTACTGGGACGAGTACGACGACCTGGGCACCGGCCCCGACGCGCGCGGCCCCAAGCTGCTGGTGATCGAGGAGGAGCCGCAGAACCGCCTGTGGCGCGTCCGGCAGATCTTCGACGACCCGAACGACGATCACGACTGGGGCATCAGCGCCGAGGTCGACCTCGCCGCCTCCGACGCGGAGGGCCGCGCCGTCGTCCGTGTCACCGATGTCGGCCAGCTGTGAGCCAAGGAGAAAACCAGTCATGACGAATCCGGCGGAGAGGCTGGTCGACCTGCTCGACCTGGAGCAGATCGAGGTCAACATCTTCCGTGGCCGCAGCCCGCAGGAGTCCCTGCAGCGGGTCTTCGGCGGCCAGGTCGCCGGCCAGGCTCTGGTCGCCGCGGGCCGTACCACGGACGGTGAGCGTCCGGTGCACTCGCTGCACGCGTACTTCCTGCGCCCGGGGCGGCCGGGCGTGCCGATCGTGTACCAGGTCGAGCGGGTCCGCGACGGCCGGTCGTTCACGACCCGCCGGGTCACCGCCGTGCAGCAGGGCCGCACGATCTTCAATCTCACCGCCTCCTTTCACAAGCCTGAGGAAGGGTCCTTCGAGCACCAGCTGCCGCCGGCCCGCGAGGTGCCGGACCCGGAGTCCCTGCCGACGGTCACGGAAGAGGTCCGGCAGCATCTGGGCGCGCTGCCCGAACAGTTGGAGCGGATGGCGCGCCGTCAGCCCTTCGACATCCGGTACGCGGACCGGCTGCGCTGGAGTGCCGAGGACGTCAAGGACGCCGAGCCGCGCAGTGCCGTGTGGATGCGTGCGGTCGGGCCGCTCGGCGACGACCCGCTCGTGCACACCTGCGCGTTGACCTACGCCAGCGACATGACCCTCCTGGACGCCGTCCGCCTCCCGGTCGAGCCGCTGTGGGGGCCGCGGAACTTCGACATGGCGTCGCTGGACCACGCGATGTGGTTCCACCGCCCGTTCCGCGCGGACGAGTGGTTCCTGTACGACCAGGAGTCGCCGATCGCCACCGGTGGCCGGGGCCTGGCCCGTGGGCGGATCTACGACCTTCAGGGACGCCTGTTGGTGTCCGTCGTCCAGGAGGGGTTGTTCCGGGCGTTGTAGCGCATGAGGTGGCTCACGAGCTTCTGCGGCGCAGCCGGCCCAGCAGGCCGCGTCGGCGCTGGGGCTCCTCGGACGGCTTCGGTTCCTTCGCCGGGAGTGGCGGGGCCGACCTGGTCGGTGGGGTCGTCCTGGGGCCGGGGCGTGGGGCGGGCCGGTGGGCGCGTGCCTGGTCCAGGGCCTGCTCCAGGTCGGCCCTCAGCCAGCTGATCTCGTCCGGGTCGTCCGCCGTCATGATCCTCTCGACGAGGTGCGCGGCGGGCGAACCGGGAGCGCCGTGAGCGGGCGGCCCCGGCCGGAACCGGTTCAGGTAGGCGCGCTCGTAGGGGTCCTGGACGATCTCCGCGATCTGCAGGGGGTCGAGCAGGGCGGCCACGGCGCCGACACGCTCCCAGGGGTCGCTGGTCTGCCGCAGCAGGAAGCCCAGGTATCGCCCCCGCCAGGTCCGGGGCCGCAGGTCCACACCCGCCGCCAGCTGGTCCCGCATCCTCTCGGGGGTGCGGCCGCTCAGCAGTTGGTCGTTCCCCCCGCCGCGGGTGAACTGCTCCAGTTCCTCGGCGAGATAGAGCCAGACGACGGTGCGGTAGCGGTTCAGGTAGAACTTGACCGGGATCACGAGACCGAGCCGCGCCAGGCGGGTGAACCTGGCGGGCGTCACCTCCATGACGGCCGCGCCCTCCGTGGTGCCCACGGCCCTGACGCTTTCGCGGAGCGCTTCGGGAAAGCCCTTCGCCGAGCGCAGCCGCTCGATCTCGGCATGCGGGACGTGACGGCGTCCGCCGCCTCCTTCGTCGGGTACGGTCCGGATGCGTCCGAGGTGCACGGCGAGGTCGAACTCGCTGCGCTTGAGGCCCAGTTCCCGTGCCGCGCGGCTGGGTGTGCGGGACAGGTCCTGCGGTGTGGTGAGCGTGTCGCCGGACATGGTCGGTCTCCCCCGTGGAGTGGGTGGCTCGCGCCGAGTGCGTTCGCCGTGAAAAAACCGTAGCCAATCCGGCGCTTTTCGTGGCGAGCCTGTGGATAACTCCACGGGGGTGAGAAAAACCCCAGGTCACATGTCCACTGTCGGAGTCCGTTCGGGCTGCCTGGCGTCCACGGCGAGGTGCTCGCCGACCCTGTTGACGAGCAGCGTCATCTCGTAACCGATCTGACCGATGTCGGCCTCCGCGCCGCTGAGCACGCACAGACAACTGCCGGTGCCCGCCGCGGTGACGAAGAGCACCGCGTCGTCGAACTCGACCATCGTCTGGCGGACCCTGCCGGCTCCGAAGTGCCGTCCCGAGCCCTTGGCGAGGCTGTGCAGTCCGGACGAGACGGCGGCGAGATGTTCCGCGTCCTCGCGCCTCAGCCCCGTGCTTGCCCCCGTCACCAGCCCGTCGTTGGACAGGACCAGTGCGTGCCGTACGTGTTCGACCCGCTCGGTCAGGTCGTCCAGCAACCAGCCCAGTCCCTGGTTCTGCGCCATGATCCGAAAATCTCCCCGTGTGATGTCTCCCCCTGGCCGGAGGATCTCTTCGCCAGCCTTCCCCACGACCGGCCGCCGGGCAAGGAGGACGGGTACATGGCAGAGAAGATGACCGATGAGGAACGGCGGTCGTCCGCGTCGGCCGGCACAGGTTCGCCGGACGGTCAGCCGACCGAGTCGAGCAGCCGGGCGGTGTGCATGCGGCCGGCGTACTCGACGAGCCGGATCAGAACCTCCTTCCCCGAGTCGCGGTCGCGGGCGTCGCAGAGCACGACCGGTGTTCCCCGGTCGAGGTCGAGGGCTCGGCAGACCTCTTGGGAGCCGTACGTCCGGGCACCCGAGAAACAGTTGACGGCGACCACGAACGGGATGCGCCGGTGCTCGAAGTAGTCCACGGCCGGGAAGCAGTCCTCCAGGCGCCGGGTGTCCGCGAGGACCACGGCGCCGAGGGCTCCCTGGGACAGTTCGTCCCACAGGAACCAGAAGCGGTCCTGGCCGGGCGTGCCGAACAGGTAGAGGGAGAGGCCGGAGCGGATGGTGATGCGCCCGAAGTCCATGGCGACGGTCGTGGTGACCTTCTGGTCCACGCCGTCGGTGTCGTCGACCAACTGGCCGGCCTGACTCAGCAGTTCCTCGGTGCGCAGCGGTCGGATCTCGCTGACCGCGCCCACCAGGGTGGTCTTGCCCACGCCGAACCCGCCGGCGACCAGGATCTTCAACGCCAGGGGGGCCGTCTCGTCAGCCGTGGCGTCGGAGTGCTCGGAGATCATCGATCACTTCTCTCGGGAGTGCCGGCAACAGGTGCGCGAGGTTCGTCCGGAGGGCTCACAGTCCCTCGGTCAGAGGGCCCGCAGTCCCTCGATCACCTCGCGCAGGATCCGTTCGTCGGGCAGTTGGGCGGGGGGCACTGGGCGGCTGACGGTGACGCGGCCGAGTTCCAGGAGGTCACCGAGGAGCACCCGGACGACGCCCACGGGGAGGTCGGCGCCCGCGGCGAGTTCGGCGACGGACTGCGTCTCGGTGCGGCACAGGCCGATCAGGGCCCGGTGTTCCGGCCCGAGCGCGAGGTCGTCGTCGACGTCGGGTGCCGCCGGGTCCAGGGTGACGAGGGCGATCAGGTCGAAGCGCACCCCGGTGGGACCGGGCTTGGTGCGGCCGCCCGTCATGGCGTACGGGCGGACCAGGGGGCCGGCCTCGTTGTCGTACCACTGGCTGCCCGGCTCGCGCGGGGCGCCCGTCATGTCCTCGGTCATCGGTGCGGACCGCCCTCTCCCGTCATCCTGCGGCGGGTGGCCGCGCGCCGACGCGCGTCGGCGTGTAGAGGTGCTCTCCGACGCGCTTGACCAGCCGTGCCATCTCGTACGCCACCAGGCCTATGTCGGCGATCACGGCGGTGAGGACGGCGAGGCAGGAGCCGTCGCCCGCGGCGGCCACGAACAGGAAGCCGTCGTCCATCTCGACCATGGTCTGGCGCACGCCGCCGGCGCCGAAGTGCCGTCCCGCGCCCTTGGCGAGGCTGTGGAAGCCGGAGGCGACCGCGGCCAGGTGTTCGGCGTCCTCGCGCCTGAGGCCGGTCGAGGCGCCCACGGCGAGGCCGTCGTTGGACAGCACCACCGCGTGCCGTACCTCGCTGACACGCATCACCAGGTCGTCCAGCAGCCAGTCGAGTTCGCCGGACCGCTGGGCTGCCCTCATGCTCGGGTCCTGGATCATGCGGGGTCTCCTTCGCTGCTGTCGCTGCCCGGTATGGCAGCGCGGCCCGGTTGCCTGCCTCCGCCGCGCGCCCAGCCGTCGCGGTAGGCCGCCATGCGGTCCCGTACGAGTTCTGGGGTGCGTTGGTCGTCGTGCGCCGGGCCCGGTACGGGGGCCGGTTCCGCGGGGCGCGGCTCGCGCAGTTGGGGGGCGAGGCTGGCCTGGCGCACCCGGCGCGGGAGGTCGTCGGATCCCTCGGAGTCGTCCGGGGGGCGGTGCAGGCGCAAGGTGGTGACTCCGGGGGGTGGGGTTTCGCTCGTGGTCTCCGCGACGGCCCGGACGGGGGCGACCAGGGCGGGCCGGTCGGCGGTCGCGGACATGGCCTCCTGGCGCGGTGCGGCGCCGGGCACGCGCGCGTACTCGCGTTCCGCGTGGACCGTCTGAGGGTCGGTCGCCTGGCGGGGCGCGCGCTGCGTCGCGCCGCTGTGCAGCAGCACCGTGGGCAACAGGACGACCGCGGTGGTACCGCCGTAGGGCGAGGTCCGCAGGTGGACCTTGATGCCGTGGCGGGCCGCGAGCCTGCTGACCACGAAGAGGCCGAGCCGGTCGCTGTCGAACAGGTCGAGGGCCTCGGACTGTTCGATGCGGCGGTTGGCCTCGGCGAGCGTCTCCTGGCCCATTCCGAGGCCCCGGTCCTCCACCTCGACGGCGTAGCCGTTGCCGACGGGCTCGCCGGTGACGCGCACACGCGTGTGCGGGGGCGAGAACTGGGCGGCGTTCTCGACGATCTCGGCGAGGAGATGGGTGAGGTCGGCGACGGCCGTGCCGATGACGGCGGCTTCGGGGAGTTGCCGTACCTCCACACGCGCGTAGTCCTCGACCTCGGACACCGCCGCGCGGACCACGTCGGTGAGGGAGACCGGCATGCGCCAGGCCCGGCCGGGCGCAGCTCCGGACAGGATGATCAGGCTCTCGGCGTGGCGCCGCATGCGAGTGGTGAGGTGGTCGAGGCGGAAGAGGTCGCTGAGTTCGTCGGGGTCCTCGGAGCGGCGTTCCATGCTGTCGAGGAGGCTCAGTTGGCGGTGGACGAGGACCTGGCTGCGCCGGGCGAGGTTGACGAAGACGCCGGAGATGCCGCCGGCCAGTTCGGCGCGTTCCACGGCGGCGCGCAGCGCGGCGCGGTGCACGGTGCCGAGGGCCTCGGCGACCTGTCCGGTCTCGTCCTCTGCGGGCGGTCCGGGCGGGGCCTCGGCCCTGACGTCGATCTCCTCGCCGGCACGCAGTTTCCGCATGGCCTCGGGGAGTTTGCGCCGGGCGATCTCCAGGGCGCTGTTGCGCAGGCTGACCAGTTCGACGACGAGGCCGCGTCCGACGCGCACGGAGATGACGAGCGACGCGGCGACGGCGGCGAGACCGAACAGGACCGCGGCGCCGGCCGGGGTGAGCAGACCTCGGGTGAAGGGGTCGGCCCGGCGCGCGACACCGTGTCCGGCGTCGCCCTCGATGGTCCGCATTCCGTCCTGCACGCGCGTGTGTGCCTTGTCCCAGCCCGCCTCGGGTACCGCGGCGATCGCGTGTGCACCCGGCCTGCCTGCGAGCACCTTGTCCTCGGCTGCGGCCAGTGCGGCGTAGGCGCCGGTGTCGGCGAGGTTCTGCCAGGCGGCGCGTTCGGGACCTCGCAGGTCCGCGACGGCGGACTTTGTGAGGACGCGGCGCGTGTCGACCGCGCCGGTGAACAGGCGAAGCCGTTCGCCGTCGAGGCGGCCGGCGATCCGCGCGCCGGAGAGCACGACGTCCTCCTGGGCCAGCGCCTCTCCCGCGCGGGAGAACTCGAGCAGTACGCGCGCGTCGGAGCCCAGTTCGGCGTCCTGGATGCCGGAGAGCGCGCCGCCCACCGCGAAGGCCGCCGAGATGCTCGTCGTGTAGCGCCCGTACGTCTCGTCCCAGCCGGTGCGGCCGTCGAGCACCGCCCTCCGCAGGGAGCGCAGTTTTTCGGCGCCGGCGACGAACGTCTCGAGGCGCTGGGCCACCCCGGCGGGCAGCTCCTGGCCGTCGGCGACGGTGCTGTCGTCGCCGAGGCGCAGCTTCGCGACCGCCAGGTCGGTGCGCTCGGAAAGCTCCTTGTATGCGTCGCGCCGGCCGGTCGTGGGAGCGGTCGCGTGGTCGACGGCGGCGGCCCGCTCGGCCTGGAGCGCGGCGACCGCTGCGGCGACGGGGGCCCGGACCTGGGAGTCCACACGTTGCAACTGGCGCAGCCGGGAGACGTCCTGGGCGGTGCTGACGGTGGCGTACGCCCACAGGGCGAGGAGGGAGACGACGGGCACCATCAGCAGGCAGACGATCTTGGCCCGGACGGTGCGTGGGCGTATCCGCCATCGCCCCGCGCGCGGGGGCGCGTCGTTCGCCGCGGTGTCCACCTGCTCGTCCGGCCTCTCGTCGGCGGGCGGTCCGGCGTGCGCGCGGCGGCCGCGTACGGGGGGCGGCGTCTCGGCGCCTGCTGTGGGGGTCCTTCGGGGTGTGCGCATGGCCTCCTCGCTCGGATGTGGTTCGGGCGTGCCGTGCGGCCCGTCGTGGTGCGGTGCCTGTCGATGTGGGTGCCTGTCGTGCGGCCCGTCGTGGTCCGCGCCCGCCGCTAGCCGGCGACGCGCTCGACGGGCCGCTGGGCCGAGGCGGATGCCTCTCGTTCCCCGGAGGTGGGTGACAGCGCGACGAAGGCGGAGGTCAGGAAGAGGTAGGACCCGAGGCCGACGGCGAGGGGGAAGATGAACTGCATCGCCGTGGCCCCGGGCAGGACCTCGCCGGAGGGCGTGACGCGCACGCTCACCGCGAACATCGCGGTGTAGTGCATGCTGCTCACCGCCGCCCCCATGACGAGGGAGGCGAGGGTGACCGCGAGGGGCGACTTGATGTTGAGCGCCGCCCACAGGGCCGCGGTCGCCGCGACGACGGCGATCAGGACGGAGAGTCCGACGAGCACCGGGTCGTAGGTCACGTCGCCGTGCAGCCGCACCGCGGCCATGCCGAGGTAGTGCATGCTCGCGACCCCGAGTCCGGTGGTGAGCCCACCGAGCAGGAGCGCGCGGGTGCGGTCACGGCTGTAGCCGACGGCGAAGACGCCGGCGCAGACGACGATCATGGCGACGAGGAGGCTGAGCACGGTCAGCGGTACGTCGTAGCGGATGTCGGTGCCGCTGACACCGAAGCCGAGCATCGCCATGAAGTGCATGGTCCAGATGCCGGTGCCGATGGCCGAGGCGGCGGTGACCAGCCAGTTGCGGCGTGACCTGCCGGTGGCACCGAGCGCGCGGACGGTGCAGCGCAGTCCGAGCGCGGCGCCGATGCAGGCCATCACGTACGACAGCACGGGGGTCAGCCAGCCGAAGGCGGCGTGGTCCAGGTGTCCCATGGCCCAGGGACGCTAGGGGGCACGGGAGCGCAGAGGGGGCGCGTTTCGAAAGGTGCTGGAATGTGACGCAGAAATGCGCCGGAACGATCGCGTCCCGCTCGAACATGCGCGCAGGGACATCCTCCGTGCCGGTGAGGGATCATGCGGAACATGAGCGACGACCACACACACGTCCAGGAGTTCTTCACCGCCCGCGCCGCCCACTGGGACAGCCGTTTCCCCGACGACGGCCCCGCCTACGAGGCCGCGGTCGCCGAGCTGGCCCTGCGTGAGGGCGACCGCGTGCTCGACGCGGGCTGCGGCACCGGGCGCGCGCTGCCGCCGCTGCGTGCGGCCGTGGGGCCCTCGGGAGTGGTCGTCGGGGCCGATCTGACCCCGGCCATGCTGGAGGCGGCCGTACGGGCCGGACGGGGCCGGGACGGGCACCTGGTGCTCGCCGACGTGGCCGCGCTGCCGCTGCGCTCACAGTCGCTCGACGCGGTGTTCGCGGCAGGTCTCATCGCGCACCTGCCCAGTCCGGCGGAGAACCTGCGGGAGTTGGCACGCGTGGTACGGCCCGGCGGCAAGCTGGCGCTGTTCCACCCGATCGGCAGGGCGGCACTCGCGGCACGCCAGGGCCGACAGATCACCCCCGACGACCTGCGCGCGGAACCCCGTCTCCGTCCGCTGCTGGCCGGTTCCGGGTGGCGGATGACGTCGTACGTCGACCAGGACACGCGGTTCCTGGCCCTGGCCGTACGGGAGGCCTGACCACCCCTCACACCTGTCCGGCGACCGCCGCCACGAAGGCGTCGGGGTTGTCGAACATGACGTTGTGCCCCGCGCCCGGCACGGTCACCACGCGCACGCCCGCCGCCTCCAGGGCCTCCCGGCCGGCGAGTTCCCCGCTGAACGCGCCCTGCAGGTAGACGCGCTCGATGGGCAGCCCTTCGAGGATGTCACGCATGGTCGGGTCCGATCCGCACCTCAGCCCGACGGCGCTGCGGTGCAGGGCGCGCGGGTCGGCGAGACGCATGGTGGCCGCCCACACCGGACCGACCTTCTCCAGCACGCGCGCGTGCTCACCCGCGACGAAGGCGTCCTCCTCGTACGAGGCGATGCCACTGCTTCCCGCGGTCGGCGGCGGGAAGGCGTCGAGGTTGGCCTCGGTGAGGACCAGCCGGGAGACCAGTTCGGGCCGGCGGTGGGCGAGCACGACGGCCACGGAGCCGCCCATGCTGTGCGCGATCAGCTCGGCACCCGTCACGCCCGCCGTGTCCAGGGCGGCCGCCAGGGCGTCGGCGTGGTCCTCCAGCGTGTACCCGTAGTGGGCGGGCCGGTCACTGATGCCGTGCCCGGGGAGGTCGACGAACAGGCTGCGCCGGCCCGCGAGTTCGGGGCGCGCCGCTATGTGCGCGTGGTACACGCCGGACGCCGCCCCCAGTCCGTGCACGTACACGCGCGCGGGTTCCACTCCCGGTGCCTCCGTCCAGCGGATGCAGCTTCCCCTGTCGTCGAACTCGGCCTGCTTCATCGCGTCCTCCCTCATGGCGTCGCCGTCGTGCACGGCACTCCAGGAAGATACATCGAGAACGATGTATAGAGAAACCGTAGTATCGCGTAGACGATGTACAGCGCGCGTGGGAGAGAATGCGGGCATGCTGGAGCTCGCCATCCTCGGATTCCTGTACGACGCCCCTCTGCACGGCTACGAGTTGCGCAAACGCATCACGGCGCTGACGGGGCACGTGCGTCCCGTCGCCGAGAGCACGCTGTATCCCGCGATCAAGCGGCTGGAGAAGGCGGGCCTCCTGGCACGCGCGACCGAACCCGGCGCCGTGGCGGCCCCCCGTCACACGCTGACGCTCACCGACGACGGCAGGGAGGAGCTGCGCCGCCGGCTCGCCGACCCCGTGCAGCGCGACATCTCCGACGAGAACCGCTGGTTCACGGTGCTCGCCTTCCTCCGGCATCTGGAGGACCCCGCCGCCCAGTCGGTCGTGCTGCGGCGCAGGCTGGCCTTCCTGGAGGAACCGGCGAGCTTCTTCTACGAAGGCGACCGGCCGCTGCGCGCCGAGGAGCTGGACGACCCCTTCAGGCGCGGCGTCCTCACCATCGCGCGTGCCACGTCCCGCGCCGAACTCACCTGGCTGCGGGACACGCTCGCCTCACTGGGCGGCTGACCCGCCCACGTGCCGCACGGGGCAGCCCCGGACGCCCGGCACCGGACGGGTGCCGAGCTCCTCCAGCCGGTAGCCGTCCGGGTAGCCCTTGATCTCCCAGTTCTGTCGCGCGTAGTGGGGTGCGCGGCGCGGCGGCAGCAGCCGGACGGCACGTCCGCGCAGGCGCACCGCGCGGCGCACGAACGCACGGGTGGCGGTACCGGGCTGCTGGTACCGGAAGGCCCTCAGGAGCGGTTCGTCGAGCAGGGCGAGCGTCGAGGCGCGCAAGACGGGTGCGAGCGGGCGCGGGTACCAAGAAGCCATCAGGTCCAGCGTGGCGTCCGAGACGCGGCGCGCACCCTCGTCCCACCCGAAGTGTGCCTCCTCGTAGGCGTCGAGCAGGGCCTCGAACTCCTCGTAGGACCGGGGGATGTCCTTGATGCCCATGTGCCGCCCCAGCGTGCGGTAGTGGACGGTGGAGGCGACGATCTCGTGGCGCGACATCCTGCGCCAGCCGTAGGCGTCGATCCACCGCTTGGGCATCACCACGAACGTCGACAGGACGTACCGCATGTCGTCGTTGCCGATGTCGTAGCTGCGGTGCATCTGGTTGATGCGGCGGACGGCCGTGTGCCCCTGCGGGCTGTCGAAGCCGTGCTCGACGACGGCGTCGAGGAGCAGCGAAGTGTCGTCGTAGCGCTTCTGGGTGCGGTCCGTGAGCTCCGCCGTCTCGGCGAGCAGCCGGCCGATGCCGGGCACGGCGTACGTGCGGTACAGGGCCAGCTCCAGGGCACGGGTGAAGTCCCAGGGGAACTCGTACGCCGACGTGAGCCGGTAGATCTCGGAGGCGTCCTCGTACGGGTCCATCCGCCGGATCTGCGCGAGCCGATCGAAGCGCTGCACCGCACCCTCCCCCTTCTGCCGCCGGAGCCCCAACTCTACGTTGGGTGGCAGTATTTGAGCGATCAGTAACGATCAGTATGGCAATCACACAGGGGGAAGGTGGTCGGCGTGTTCGACAGGGTTCGCAAGGCCTGTGCCCGGTTCCGGGGCGGTACGCGCGCGGAGGACACCGCACGGACGGGAGCGGACTCCGGCGGTGAGCGGCGCACCGAGAAGGGGCGCACGCCCAACCTCTTCGAGGCCGCCGCCGCGTACGTCTCGGCCTGCGTGGAGGACGACCAGGAAAGGATCGACGAGGCGGCGGGCTGGGTGTCGCCGGAGGCGCTGTCCTTCGGGGTCAACGAACTGGCGTGCCGCGCGGTGATCGCGCTCGCACGGGAACGCGACGAGTCGCCGCAGGCCGTGGCCCGTGCCCTTCTCGGACTGCCTGCCGCCTGATCATCCGGGCGTGCGGTGGTCGATTCGCCCCGTCCAGGTGGAAAACTGCAGCTCCGGTGTGCTGGGCAGTCGTGACAAGCGCCTTCTGGTCCCACTAGGGTGCGCGCCGTTGGACAAACCCATGGGGAGGCTGGGATGGCCGGGACGGACGAGGATGCCGTCGCCGCCGAGGACGATGCGCTCTATGTGCTCACGGCGGTGCTGTTGACGCCGGCGAAGTTCCCGAGTGTGCTGGGCGACGACTACCCGGAGGCCTGCGCAGCGCTCGGGCTCCCACCGCTTGCCGACGGTTACGGCCTGGTGTTGGGCCAGGACGGGGACGGCGCGCGGTGGACCGTCGTCGTCGACGACGTGTCGCTGGTGGCCGTAGCCATCGCGTCCTGGGACTGCGGCATGGAGTACGACCTCTCACCCGACGAGCGGTCGGTCGTCGCCGGCCTGCCGGGCTGGCCGCTGGCAGTCGCCGTCGCGGCCCCCGGCGTCCCGGCGCCGCACGACCCCGACACCGAGGCCGACGAGGGCCCTGCGCTGGCTCCGCCCGACACCACCATCTGGGGTCCGGCGCAGCGACGCCTGGGCGCGGACGAGATTGCTCTCCAGTGGGCGGCGTGGCGGGAGCAGATCGACGACGACGCCTTCGCGCCCACGAAGGATCCGTCGGCGACCTCGGACGGCCCGCCGGAGGGCGAGGAAGGCGAGGAAGGCGCGCCGAAGGGCCACAGCGGTGTCCGTCGCGTTCTCGCGGAGGCGCGCGCCTACGTGGACACTCCGCCTCCCCTGGGGCGCGTCCGGTCGGCCTTCGCGTCGGGGGACGCGCGCACCCTGCGTGCGGACGGCCCCGGCTGGTCGCTCGTGGCCCGCACCGACGACATCGCGTTCGTGCTGCTCGACGAGGAGCCGGGCGAAGTACTGCCGGTGGGCCGGGGGCCGGAGCTGCCGGGCCTGTTGGAGGCGCTCGACAAGATGGCCGTGCGGCCCAGCTGAGGCGCTCGCCCGTCTCGGGCCCGCCTCGGCGCCGGGTGCGCGCCCGGCGCGGGCACGCACCCGGTTTCCGAGCGCGTCGCGCACCCTGCGCGCGTCCGGGCCCCCGAAGGCACGCGGGCCGCCGGGCGCGCCTCGGTTGCCGAGTCCACGCCCGGCGCAGGAACGCCCCGGCGACCGTCACGTGTCCGCGTCGACGAGGAGCGCCCCCATGGCGGTGTCCGGGTCGGTGTGGGCGCGCAGGGACATCAGCTCGGCCCGCCACGGCTCGTCCCAGGCCGCCGCCTGTCCTCCGGCGCGCACGAGAGTGAGCGCGAGCAGACCGGACACAGCGGTTCCACGGGCCCGCAGGGTGCGTGCCGTGGCGAGTGCGGCGGCACGCACGCGTGCTCGGTCGAGGTCCAGGGACATGTGGAGGGGCCCCGGCAGCCGTCCCGGCCCCGCCTCGCTCAGCCGCACGAGTCGTTCCCACCGCTGTTCCGCGTACTGTCCACGGCGTACGGAGTCCACGGCCAGGCCCCAGCTGAGGGACGCGGCATCGGCGTGCAGTCCGACGGCGTCGAGGGTGTCGGCCAGTATGTCAAGGACGGGCAGCCCCGCCCCGCCTCCGACACTGGGGTGCACGACCTCCGCGCACCCGTGCAGCCGCCGCAGCGCGTCGATCCGCACCTGTGGGTCCCCCGCGCGCGCACGCTCGCCCAAGACCGCGAAGGCGCCCCGGACGATGGCCTCGACGACCGGCCCCGCCGGGAGCTGGCCCAGCTGACACGCCGCCGCCTCCCACACCCTGCGGGGGCTCGCCGGGGCCACCACGACGCCGACGAGTGCGCCGATCGCGTCGCTCGCGTCGGGCACCAGCCAGGCCGGGAGGGCCTGGCAGGCGGCGACGACGGTGTCCGCGTCGCCCTCCTCGACGAGCCGCACGAGGAACTCCGTGCGGGGCTTACGCCGGGAGTCGGACACGGGACACACCCGCGCCTGCACGACCGCCTCACGCACGGCGGGTTCGTGCGCGAAGCGCAGGAGACGCCCCGCCACCCCGGGCCGGTCGATCGCGTGAAAGAGCGCACGCGCCAGCACGGCCCGCACATCGGCATGTTGACGTGGTGCGTCCCATGCGGCGAGGAGAGCCTCGAAGGCGTCATCGCCCGGGAGGGCGGCCAGGGCGCGGGCGGCTTCCTTGCGCGTACCCACCGGAGCGTCGGCGGCGGATGCCACCGGTGCCAGGAGGGCCACGGCCTCGCCGTCGGGCAGTTGTTCCAGCAGTCGGCGGATCGCCGCCATGGCGGCACGGCCCCGGACGCCACCGGTCCCCGCGTGCCTCAGCAGCAGGTCGCGTACGGCCGCCCGGTGCGCTGCGGCCCCCGATCCCCCACCCTCTCGTGGCGCGGCCTCCCCAAGAGCCGCGAGCGCCGCCGCCGCCACGGGCTGCGGTGCCTCCTGCGCCAGCGCCTCCAGTCGTACGGGGTCGCTCACAAGCTGCGTCGCGTCGGTACGGGTGTGCAGCGAGGCGTCCTCGTCCACGGCCACGCGCGCGTGGTGTTCACCCCATGAGGCCCGCTGACGCGGGAGCCACCGGCCGGTCACCCCTGGGCGCACCTTCGGCGTCCACGCGGTGGCGCGGGGGCGCAGGCGCCCTGTGAAGGCGTCGCGCGCGGCGTCGAGGAGGGGGTCGAGCAGGTCGGTCCGCCGGGTGGTGACGGTCCGCAGGACGACGGGCACCGTGGCAAAGGTGGCGTCCAGGGCGATCAGTTCGGCGCAGCGCTGTTCGCGCAGCAGCGGGGGCCGTACCCAGGCCGCCGCGGCCCGGGCCGCGAGGTGCGGGTCGTCGTGCTCGACGGCGACGCGTCGCGCCGCGGCGTCGAGGTCCGGCAGCACGGCCAGATGGGGGCCGAGGAGCTCGGCGAGTGCCGTGGTCACCTCGGGCCGGTGCTGTGCCGCCGCGGACGTCACCTCCCAGATGGCGTGAGCCGTGGCCTCGTCGACGTCCAGGGCGGTCGGCACGGGCGTGTGCCGCGGGGCGGCGACGAGCTCGCCGAGCAGTCCGAGGGCGTACGCCGCGCGTTCCCGGTCGCCGGTCGCGGCGGCTCGCTCGATGACGCGGCGCAGGAGCAGCTCGGTGGCGCCGAGCGTGCCGGTCGTCGAGTCGCGTGACTGGAGCGCGGTGAGGACGGCGTCGCGCAGCACGCTGTCGGGCAGTGCGGCCAGCAGGTGGGATGCCGCGCCGGCGAGTTGTCCGAGCGTCACGCCGCGCACTTCGTCCCGGTCGTGCCAGGCCCGCTCGCAGTCGGCGGCGATCCGGGCGAACCGGTCCGGGTCGCCTTCGAGTTCGGCGCAGGCCAGGAGAGCGGGCCAGGCCAGGGCTCGGAGGTGTGCGCGGTGGTCGTCGGCGAGCCGCCTCAGCAACGGTTCGCCGTCGGCGAGGGGAAGAGCCGACGCCAGCCGGGCCGTGGACCACGGACTGCGTCGGTTCGCCTCCAGCCAGGGCGCGATCAGGGCCGCCCGGTCGGACGGCTCGAGTGCGGCCAGTGTGGACACCGGTGCGCCGCGCAGCCGCCCGCGGCCGGTCGTGTTCTTCTCGACGATGCGTCGCCGGTCGGCGGGTGGGAGGAGGCTCAGCAGCCCGTCGGGGGTCACTTCGTGGCGGCCGGGGCCGGGTACCCGGCCCCCTGCGGCGGCGCAGTGCCGCGCGAGGTCCACGAGGTCGGGCTCGGGCAGGGCGCGCAGGGTCCGCCGCAGGGACGGCGGCAGCGGTCCGGCGGGGACCCGGCGTTCTCGGCGGGGGCCGTCGGGGTCGGGGTGCGGGGTGCGCAGGACGGCCAGTGCTTCGGCGGGCCGGTGGAGCGCCGCGAGGACTGCGTACGGGGTGAGCAGGTCGGGGGCTCGTTCCAGCAGGACGAGTGCCGCGTCCGGATCGCGGCGTGCGGCGACGGACGCCACGGCACGGTGTCTGCGGACGAAGCCGTACGCATCGGGTCGCGGGCACTGTTCGTGTTCGGCCGCGAGGTGTGCGGCCAGCGCGTGCGGTGCCGAGCGGGCCAGGGAGTTGAGGGTGCCGGACGTCGGCTCGACGCGCGGCAGCCAGGCGGTCACGGTGTCGGCGGGGCATGCGGGCAGGAGTGCGGCCGCTTCCCGGGGGCCGTGGCGTTCGTGGACGAGGGGCAGGAGTCTGGCGGCGAGCGCGTGGCGGCGACTCAGCCTGAGGAGTCGGTAGGTGTCGTGACGCGTGGCTCTGATGTCGCTCAGCGCCAGGCGTTCCAGGGCGTGTTCGGGGACGGGCAGCCGGATGGCCGCCGACCGTGCGCGGCGGCCGAGCAGTGGGTCGTCCAGGGCCACTGTCACCCGTTGCAGGTCGCGCCGCACGACCGCGAGGAACAGGGCGGTGTGCCGGTCGTCGGAGTCACCCGTGTCGAGGGCGTGGTGCAGGGTTGTGTACGCGTGCGGGGTGAGGGTGCGGGCGTAGCGCGCCAGGGCGCTCATGCGTGCCGGGAACGGCAGGGGATCGAAGTGGGCCCTCAGCCAGGCGGGCGTCAGGGGCGCCGGCGGGGTCTGGGGCTGTCGGGACGGCGTCCGGGACGCCTCGTGTGCGGCCATCAGCGCTCACCGTGGAGTCGCTGGGCCTCCTTTCCATACGTCATGCAGGCCATGGTGGTGGGGGGTCACGTCAGGACGCAAAACAATTTCGGGCTCGGCACGGTGGAGCGCGGCGCCCCGCCGCCCGCGGGCCGTACGGTCGGCAGGCCCGCGGGCGGTGGTGCCTCAGCGGCCGAGTTCCTTGCGTGTCGCCCGCCGAAGCCTGCGCCGCTGCGAGGGGTCCAGCGTGAGGTAGGCGGCCGCCGGGACTCCCAGGATGATCAGGAGCGAGGCCCACCAGGGCAACCAGATCAACAGTAGGAGCCCGACCGCCACACCTCCTGCGGCGATCTTCGCGTTCTTCGACATGTGCGTCGCCTCCTTCGCGGCCACTGCCGCTCTCTGTTCTGAAAACGGGCCCGCGCTTCCCGCGGTTCCGAACCGCGACCCTGAGACTCCCCTGAGACACACCCCTTACATGTCCCTGAGTGAGCTCCAGTACATGTCCCTGAGTGAGCTCAAGCCTACCGATGAGAGTGACCCAGATCACAAGAAGATCAATCGAGGTGATCCTCCGGAGCGCTGTACCCTCGGCGACTCCAACAAAGTAGTCAAACTTGAGGAGTGGACTCATCACCGCGGAGTGGGTTCCCGAGGCAACACCGTCCGAGATCTCCGAACTGGCCCGTTGCTGTGCCGTGTTCGTGCCCGGGGAGCCGGCCCGTACCGGCGGCGTCGCCTTCTGGTATCCCGACGGCGGCGCTCCTCCAGCCGTCGCGACAGGATCCGTCGAGGAACTGGTCGTCGTGCTGCCCGGCGGCGACGGCGTCGAGGCGGTGAGTGTGCCCGCCCTGCTGCTGCCGGTGCGCACAGCCCTGCCCGTCCTCACGCGCGCGCGTGCCGACGCGCACGGACACCGGGCCACCGCGTTCTGGGGCACCGCCGCCGTACTGGCCCTCCATTTCGTGGCGCGCGGGCTGCTGCTGCCGGGGCTGTCAGCGAGCGACCACGACGCCTGGCGCGTGGGGCCGCTCGGCACGGACGACGTCGAGCGCGTCCGCGAGCTCGCCGCCGCGATGCCTCCCGAGGCGCACGCCGTGCCGGTGGACGACACCGTGCCGCTGCGGCTGCCCGACCCGGAGCTCGTGGTCCGCGCCTTCCTCGACGCGGTGGCCGACGCGCTGCCGCGCTCCCCCGCCGCGTCCCTCGTGACGGGCGGACCGGCCTACGCGGCACGGGAGCCGCAGCACATGCCCGAGCAGCGCGCATGGGCCGCCGATGTCGCCGCGGGCCACGACGCGGGCGTGCGGATCTCGCTTCGGGTCGAGGCGACCGATCTGGACGCCGCCGAGCCCGACGACACCACTGTCACGTTCCGGGCCGTGCTCCAGGTGCACAGCCTGAGCGACCCCGCGCTCGTCGCGGACGCCTCCGACGTGTGGACCGACTCCGGCACCACGAGCGGAGCGTTCGGCCCGCGCGCGCGGATGGACGCCCTGCTCGCCCTGCGCCGCGCGGCCCGGGCGTGGCCGGCACTCACCCCCCTGCTCTCGGCGACCGTGCCGGACGCCGTCGACCTCGCCGACGAAGAGGTCACCGAGCTCCTGGGAGAGGGCACCCGAGCACTTGCCGGTGCCGGAGTGGACGTGCACTGGCCCAAGGGCCTCACCCGCGAACTGACCGCCCGCGCGGTGATCGGTCCGCCGGACGACGGGGCGGCGCCGGAGAAGGCCGCCTCAGACATGCCGTCGTTGCTGTCCGCGGACGCCCTGCTCGCCTTCGACTGGCGGTTCGCGCTGGGCGACCAGCGGCTCACGCGCGAGGAGCTGGACCGTCTCGCCGAGGCCAACCGCCCGGTCGTACGGCTGCGTGACCAGTGGGTCCTGATCGATCCTCAGGAAGTGCGCCGCGCCCGTGCTCAGCAGGATCGCAAGGTCACGCCCGTCGACGCGCTCAGTGCCGCTCTCACGGGCTCCGCGGAGGTGGACGGACGCCGGGTCGACGTACAGGCGACAGGCTGGCTGGCGGCCCTGCGCGAACGGATCGCGGACCCTGAGGGGCAGGAGCCGGTCGGCCCGCCCGCCGCGCTCGCCGCCACGCTCCGGGACTACCAGCGGCGGGGTCTGAGCTGGCTGGCCCGGATGACATCCCTGGGTCTGGGCTGCTGCCTGGCCGACGACATGGGGCTCGGGAAGACGATCACGCTGATCGCCCTGCATCTGCACCGCCAGACCGAGCCGTCGACGGCCGGCCCCACCCTCGTGGTCTGTCCGACGTCGCTGATGGGCAACTGGCAGCGCGAGATCGAGAGGTTCGCGCCCGGGACGCCCGTGCGCCGCTTCCACGGCCAGCGACGGGACCTGGCGGCGGTGGCCGACGGAGAGTTCGTGCTCACCACGTACGGCACTATGCGCCTGGACGCGCGGCGGCTCGCCGAGGTGCCGTGGGGACTGGTCGTGACGGACGAGGCCCAGCATGTGAAGAACCCCTACTCGGCGACCGCGCGGGAACTGCGTTCCATCGGCACGCGCGCGCGTGTCGCGCTGACCGGCACGCCGGTGGAGAACAACCTCTCGGAGCTGTGGGCGATCCTCGACTGGACGACACCGGGACTGCTGGGCCGACTCGGCACCTTCCGCACGCGGTACGCGCAGGCCATCGAGGGCGGCCACGACCCGGCCGCCGCAGAGCGGCTCGCCCGGCTCGTGGGGCCGTTCCTGCTCCGCCGCCGCAAGTCGGATCCGGGGATCGCCCCGGAACTGCCGCCCAAGACCGAGACCGATCACCCGGTGTCGCTCACCAGGGAACAGACGGCGCTGTATGAGGCCCTGGTGCGTGAGACGCTCGCGGAGATCTCCGCCGCCGACGACATGGCGCGCCGCGGACTGATCGTGAAGCTGCTGACGGGCCTGAAGCAGATCTGCAACCACCCGGCGCAGTTCCTGAAGGAAGAGCGGCCGAGGGTTCCCGGGCGCTCGGGAAAGCTGGAACTGCTGGACGAGTTGCTCGACACGATCCTCTCCGAGGGTGCGGGTGTTCTGGTCTTCACGCAGTACGTGCGCATGGCACGCCTCATCGAAAGGCATCTCGCCGCCCGCGGTGTGCCCTCGCAGTTCCTGCACGGCGGGACGCCGGTCGCCACGCGTGAGGCACTGGTGCGGCGCTTCCAGGACGGGGAGGTGCCGGTGTTCCTGCTGTCGTTGAAGGCGGCCGGAACAGGGCTGAACCTCACCCGGGCCGAGCATGTCGTGCACTACGACCGCTGGTGGAACCCGGCCGTCGAGGCGCAGGCCACCGACCGCGCGTACCGCATCGGCCAGACCCGGCCCGTGCAGGTGCACCGGCTGATCGCCGAGGGCACCATCGAGGACCGCATCGCGGACATGCTGAGCCGCAAACAACGGTTGGCCGACGCGGTGCTGGGCTCGGGCGAGGCCGCGCTCACCGAACTGACGGACGCGGAACTCGCCGATCTGGTCGAGTTGCGAGGGGGGACCCGATGAACCGGAACGACAGTGGGACGGAGCGGACGTTCGCCGCGTTGCCGCCCGCGCGCGGGCAGGGCTTCGCCCAGACGTGGTGGGGCCTGGCCTGGCTGAAGGCGCTGGAGGACGGGGCGCTGGACGGGCAGCAGGTGAAGACCGGCCGCAGGCTCGCGCGCGCGGGAGCCGTGGGCGCGGTGTCGGTGCGGCCGGGGCGGATCACGGCCGTCGTACAGGACCCGGACCGCTCCACGCACCGCGCGGACGTCCTGTTGGACGAGTTGTCCGACGAACAGTGGGACCGCTTCCTGGAGATGGCCGTGCAGCGCGCCGGCCACGTGGCGGCGCTCCTGGACCGCGAGATGCCGCCGCACCTGGTCGAGGACGCGGCGACCGCGGGCATCGACCTGCTGCCCGGCATGGGTGATCTGGAGCCGGAGTGCGACTGCGACGCCTGGGACCACTGCGGGCACACGGCGGCGCTCTGCTACCAGGTGGCGCGCCTGCTCGACCAGGACCCGTTCGTGCTGCTGCTGATGCGGGGCCGCGGTGAACGGGCGGTCCTGGACGACCTCCAGGCCCGTGGCACCCCGGCGCCGCCCGAGGCGCCTGCCCGGACGGAAGCGGAAGGGGTGGACGCGGCGGAGGCGTACGCGACCGGTGAGATCCTGCCGCCGCTGCCCGGCTTGCCCGAACTGCCCGACGAACCCGGCATGCCGCCGTCGCTGGACACGGAGGCGCGGCCCGCGCCCGGTGTCGATCCCGCCGCCCTGGAGTTCCTGACGGCCCGGACGGCCACGGAGGCACACCGCCTGCTCGCCGAGGCACTCCGCGCCCAACAGCCGCCGCTCGAGCCCGAACTGACGGCCTCCGAGGACGCCGTCCGCCTCGCCGCGGGCGCACCGGAAGGGGCCGTGACGGACCGGCTGGCCGAGGGATCGGGGCGCAGCCGGGCGGAGTTGGGGGCGGCGGTGCGGGCCTGGCGTCACGGGGGCGCGGTCGCACTGTCGACCCTGGAGGAGGAGTGGTCCCTTCAGGGCGAGGCACTGGCGCGCGCGCGTACCGCCCTGGACGGGGCCTGGGAGCAGGACGAACGGCCGCCGCTGCGGGCCAAGGGCAACCGGTGGACGGTCGTCGGTGCGCCCCACCAGCTGCGACACAGCCGGGACGGCCGCTGGTGGCCGTACCGCAGGGAGGGCGGTCGCTGGCTCCCCGCGGGCGGACCGGCCCAGGATCCGGCGGCGGCTCTGGCCTCTCTGGAACCCGGCCAGGGGGACGAAGGGCCCTGAGAGCGGCCCCCGCAGGGTCCGCCGTGCGGCACACGCGCGTGCCGCACGGCGGACCCGCTACTGCAGGAGGTCGCCCAACGACGGCAACAGCGACTCCAGATCGCTCGGCACCCCGCTCGGCAGGTCGGTCGGGAACTGCGACGGCAGGGAGGGGATCCGGCTCGGCAGCCTGCTGGGCAACTCGGTGGGAAGGCTGAACGAAGGATCGGCCGATCCGCTGGGGCTCGCGCTGCTTTCCCCGGACGGTTTGCCGCCAGGAGAGTCGCCGCCGCCGGACGCCATCAGCACCACGGCGGCGACAGCCGCGACGGCCACAAGGACCGCGAGCAGGATGGAGAGAGGGTTCGGGCGCCTTCTCGGACCGCCACCGGGATGGAAGCTCTGCGTGGGCGGTCCGAAGCCGCCCGGGGGCGGCATGTCACCCGGCGGTCCGGGCGGCTGAGGCGGTACGGGCGGCATGGCCATACCGCTCAGAGTCGCCTCGAATCGGTCACGGGACGACCCCCGCGCGGAAGTTGATACGGACTCATGCCATGGATCGCACGATTCCGAAGCATTCCACGCGGGGGCCGATCACCGCCGTGCATGCGTGCTCACATGCGTGCTCAAGGGCACGCGCGTGTGCGTCGCGTGTGCGTTCAGCCGCGCGCACCCAGGAGGTGGTCCATGGCCAGCTGGTCGAGCTGCTCGAAGGCCATCCCGCGCGCGGCGGCCGCCTCCACGTCGAACTCCTCGAAGGCCGTGCGGTCGGCGAGCAGCGCCTGCAGGCCGTCCGCCGCGGTGGCCTGCGCCAGCTGGTCCAGACGGGAGGCACGCAGGGCCTCCTGGACCTCCGGGTCGGCGCGGAAGGCCGCCGCACGCTCCTTCAGGATGAGGTAGTTGCGCATGCAGCCCGCGGCCGACGCCCACACGCCGTCGAGGTCCTCGGTCCGCGGCGGCTTGAAGTCGAAGTGGCGCGGACCGTCGTAACCGGCGCTCTCCAGGAGGTCGACCAGCCAGAACGCCGAGCGCAGGTCGCCGGCACCGAAGCGCAGGTCCTGGTCGTACTTGATGCCGGACTGGCCGTTGAGGTCGATGTGGAAGAGCTTGCCCGCCCACAGGGCCTGCGCGATGCCGTGCGGGAAGTTGAGCCCAGCCATCTGCTCGTGGCCCACCTCGGGGTTGACGCCGTACAGCTCGGGGCGCTCCAGGCGCTCGATGAACGCGAGCGCGTGGCCGACGGTGGGCAGCAGGATGTCGCCGCGCGGCTCGTTGGGCTTGGGCTCGATGGCGAAGCGCAGGTCATAGCCCTGGGAGGTGACGTATTCGCCGAGGAGGTCGAAGGCCTCCTTCATGCGGTCGAGCGCGACGCGCACGTCCTTGGCGCCGCCGGACTCCGCGCCCTCGCGGCCGCCCCAGGCGACGTACGTCTTCGCTCCCAGTTCGACCGCCAGGTCGACGTTGCGGATCGTCTTGCGCAGCGCGTAGCGCCGCACGTCGCGGTCGTTGGCGGTGAACGCGCCGTCCTTGAAGACGGGGTGCGTGAACAGGTTGGTGGTGGCCATCGGGACGGTCATGCCGGTCGCGTCGAGCGCCTGGCGGAAGCGCTTGATGTGCGACTCGCGCTCGGAGTCCGAGGAGCCGAAGGGGATCAGGTCGTCGTCGTGGAAGGTCACACCGTACGCGCCGAGCTCGGCCAGGCGCTGCACCGTCTCGACGGGGTCGAGGGCGCGGCGGGTGGCGTCGCCGAACGGGTCCCGTCCCTGCCAGCCGACGGTCCACAGGCCGAAGGTGAACCTGTGCTCGGGGGTGGGCTGGTAGCTCATGCCGCGGCTCCTTGCTGCTGACTATTTCGTCATGGCCGTTTACAAATTAGTATGCCGACGCAGCTCTGGGAAGGGACAAGATGTCCCCGAGGGGTGGGTTCCGGGTCGTCGCGGCCTGGGACGGGTGAAGAACATGCAGGTCAGAGCCTGCGGAGCCGCGGAAAAAGGGAGAGCCCGATGTCAGCAGCCGAGGGTCCGCTCGTCGTCGGCGTGGACTCGTCCACCCAGTCCACCAAGGTGCTCGTCGTCGACGCGGCCACCGGGCGGGTCGTAGCGAGCGGTCAGGCCCCGCACACCGTGTCCTCCGGGGCCGGCCGGGAGAGCGATCCGCGCCAGTGGTGGGACGCCCTGTGCGAGGCGCTGCGCCAGTGCGGTGACGCGGCGCACGAGGCCGCCGCGGTGTCGATCGGCGGGCAGCAGCACGGTCTCGTCACCCTCGACGAGCGGGGCGAGCCGGTGCGTCCGGCGCTGCTGTGGAACGACGTGCGCTCGGCGCCGCAGGCACGCCGGTTGATCGAGGAGCTGGGCGGCCCGAAGGCCTGGGCCGAGCGCACGGGAAGCGTGCCCGGTGCGTCCTTCACGGTCACCAAGTGGGCCTGGCTGGCCGAGCACGAGCCGGAGGCGGTCCGCGCGACGAAGGCCGTGCGCCTCCCCCACGACTACCTGACCGGGCACCTCACCGGGCAGGGCACGACCGACCGCGGCGACGCCTCCGGAACGGGCTGGTGGGCCTCCGGAACGGAGTCGTACGACGAGGAGACCCTCGCCCATGTGGGCCTCGATCCCGCGCTGCTGCCCCGCGTGGTCCGGCCCGGCGAGATCGCGGGCACCGTCCGCGACAGCCACGACCTGCCGTTCGCCAAGGGCACCCTGGTGGCTCCCGGTACCGGCGACAACGCCGCGGCCGCGCTGGGCCTGGGGCTGCGTCCCGGTACGCCGGTGCTGAGCCTGGGCACCTCGGGCACGGTGTACGCCGTGTCGAAGCGGCGCCCTACCGACCCGAGCGGCACGGTGGCGGGCTTCGCCGACGCCCACGGCGACTGGCTGCCGCTGGCCTGCACCCTGAACTGCACGCTCGCAGTGGACCGTGTCGCCACCCTGCTGGGCCTGGACCGCGAGGCCGTGGAGCCGACCACCGGTGTCACCCTGCTGCCGTACCTCGACGGCGAACGCACCCCGAACCTGCCCGGTGCCTCGGGGCTCCTGCACGGCCTGCGCCACGACACCACGGCGGGCCAGCTCCTGCAGGCCGCCTACGACGGCGCCGTCCACTCGCTGCTCGGCGCGCTTGACCTGGTCCTCGACGAGGACGCTGACCGCTCCGCCCCGCTGCTGCTGATCGGCGGCGGCGCCCGCGGCACCGCCTGGCAGCAGACCGTACGGCGGCTGTCGGGACGCCCCGTCCAGGTCCCGGAGGCCAAGGAACTCGTCGCGCTCGGCGCCGCGGCCCAGGCCGCCGGACTACTGACCGGCGAGGACCCGGCCGCCGTCGCCCGGCGCTGGAACACCGCCCAGGGGCCGGTCCTTGACGCCGTGGAGCGGGACGAGGAGACGCTGGCCAGGATCGCCGGGGTACTCTCCGACGCGGCCCCGCTGCTGGAGCGGGCCACGGACGCCCACTGAGGACTCGACAGGCATGACCGCACCGCTGCACGAGAACCACTCGGCCGGTCCAGGACGTGCGCTGCCCGACACCCAGCAGGGCATGCGCCGCCGCAACCTGGCCCGGGTGATGCACGCCGTCAGCGCCGAGGGGCCGCTCTCCCGTGCCGGGGTCGCCTCCCGCATCGGGCTGACCCGTGCGGCGGTGTCCACCCTCGTCGACGAGCTCATACGCTCCGGCCTGCTCGAGGAGCTGGGTCCCGAGCGGCCCGGCAGGGTGGGCCGGCCCGGATCGGCCCTGACGGTCAGCGGGCACGGTCCCGCCGGGATCGGCGCCGAGGTCGGCGTCGACCACCTCGCGGTCTGCGCGGTCGACCTGCGCGGGAACGTGCGGGCGCGGGCCGTGCGGCACGGCACGAACCGCGGCCGCACCCCGGAACCGGTGATCGGGGAACTCACCGACTTGGTCCGCCGGGTCGTCGCCGAGGCGGAGCGGGAGGGGTTGTGGCCGGCCGGGCTGGCCGTGGCCGTGCCCGGCCTGGTGGCGCGCGACGCGCGGACGGTCGTACGCGCCCCGAACCTCGACTGGCACGACACCGACCTCGGTGCCCTGCTGCCCGCGGAGTTCCCGCTGACCGTGGACAACGAGGCCAACTTCGGCGGGCTCGCCGAACTCTGGCTCGGTGAGGACACCCCACGGGACTTCCTGCACGTGTCGGCCGAGATCGGTATCGGCGCGGCCGTGGTCGTGGACGGGCGGCTGCTGCGCGGAACCCGGGGGTTCGCGGGCGAGTTCGGGCATGTGCCGGTGCGACCGGACGGGCCGAAGTGCGCGTGCGGAGGGCGTGGCTGCCTGGAGCAGTACGCGGGCGAGGAGGCGGTGCTGCGCGCCGCCGGTCTGGAGCTGGGCGAGGACCGCGTCGGACTGCTGGCGGGACGCGCCACCGACGGTGACGAGGACGTACGGCGTGCCCTGCACGAGGCCGGGACGGCGCTCGGCGTCGCCCTGACGGGGGCGGTGAACCTGCTGGACCCCGAGAGCGTCGTGCTCGGCGGTGCGCTCGCTGGACTCGCGCCGTGGCTCCTGCCGGCACTGCGCGACGAACTGGCCCGGCGCACGGCAGGGCCGGCCTGCCCGGTGTCGGTGTCGCGACTGGGCCCCGAGGGGCCCCTGCTGGGGGCCGCGCACTCGGTGGTGCGGGCCGTGCTGGACGATCCGGCGGCGGTGGCGGAGCAGGCCTGACGGCCCGTCACACAGCGCTGGGGAGAACGGGAATCACCCGTTCGAGTGGGTGAGTTGTCCACAAGCCCGTGGCTGTCCACCGAAACACACCACTCCCTTCGGCATGATCGGCAAGCGCCGTAACGTGCTGCGTGCGCGGCCACACATGCAGTGAGCCGGACGCGTGCCCGTTCGCAACCCGGACCGTCGCATCGCCGTTGACAAAGTGCGCGACACCAACGGTGACGCTGAGCGCCCCTCTTCGGCGCTGAGCGTCCTCCACGACTCCCCTCACCCAGCACCGAAAGGCACCCTCCATGGACCGAGCCAGGTCGCTCCCCAGCAGGCGGCGGCTCCTGAAGGGCGCGGCCCTCGCCGCCGTGCCGTACGCGTTGTTCAGTGGCACCCGGGCCGGCGCGCAGACGGCGGTCGACTACCCGCCCGCCGAGTGGCAGCCCGCGACCTCCTCCAACTACACGGCGTCGAACCGCCCCACGGACTACTCCGTCGACCTCGTCGTCATCCACGTCACGCAGACGACCTACGACGACGCGCTGTCGATCTTCCAGGACTCGGAGAAGAAGGTGTCCGCGCACTACGTGGTCCGGTCCGTCGACGGGCACGTGGCGCAGTGCGTGCGAGAGGCCGACGTCGCCTGGCACGCGGGGAACTGGGACCACAACACGCGCAGCATCGGCATCGAGCACGAGGGGTGGGTGGACCAGCCCGCGTACTTCACCGACGTCATGTACGAGCAGTCGGCGAGACTCACGGCGTCGGTCTGCGACAGATACGGCATCCCCAAGGACCGGGAGCACATCATCGGGCACCACGAGGTGCCGGGCACCGACCACACAGATCCCGGGCCGAACTGGGACTGGGTGCGCTATGTGAGGATGGTCAACTTCGCCTGACGTACCCAGGGGCGGGGACACCGGTCGAAACGGTTGTCGGCACGGACACCCGGCGTGACGATGTCCCCAGCCGCATCGCTCTGAGGGAGGCCGAGTTGACCGATCCCTGGGTGGCCCTGGAGCCCGGGGCCGACCCTGTCGAACGTACGCGGGCCCTGCGTCGCGCGCACGAGACGTTCACCGAGGCCGGCACCGTGCCACGGCCGGTGCGTTCGGTGGTGGCCGCCTCGTGGCGGCGTTCCGCGCGGGCCGGCGTCGGGCCGGACGGCACCGCGAGCGTGGAGATCGCGGACGGCGACCTCGACGCCCTGCGCGCCGAACATCCGCTGGCGCGGGTGATGCCGCTGTTCCGAGAACTCATGGGCACGTTCGCCGCCGACGGCGCGCATCTGCTCGCGGTGTGCGACGCGCACGGCCGGCTCCTGTGGGTGGAGGGGCACCCGGCGACACGGCGGCAGGCGGGACGGATGAACTTCGTGCCGGGCGCGCGGTGGGCGGAGTCCGCTGTCGGGACGAATGCTCCCGGCACGGCGGTCGCCGTCGGCCGCCCGGTGCAGGTGTTCGCCGCCGAGCACTTCATCCGCCGGGTGCAGCCGTGGACGTGCGCGGCGGCGCCGGTGCACGACCCGCGGACCGGGCGGGTGCTCGGCGCGGTCGACGTCACCGGCGGAGACGGTCTGGCGCACCCGCACAGCCTGGGCTTCGTCCAGGCTGTGGCGCGCGCCGCGGAGGCCCACCTGGCGCTGCTCGCCCCGGAGTTGCCCGCGGTCGACGCGCCCGAACTGACGGCTCTGGGCCGCGACGAGGCGCTGCTCCTCACCGGTGGCCACAAACTCAGGCTGAGCCGCAGGCACAGCGAGATCGTGGTGCTGCTGTCCCGCCATCCGGAGGGGCTGACCGGCGACGAGCTGCTGTGCGCGTTGTACGAGGACGAGTCGGTGACGCCGGTGACCCTGCGCGCCGAACTGGCCCGACTGCGAGGGGTCCTCGGACCGGGGCTGCTGGCCTCGCGCCCGTACCGGCTCACCGTGCCGGTCGAGTCGGACCTCGCCGTCGTGGAGCGGCGTCTGGCGGCCGGGGCGGTCACGGCAGCCGCGGCGGCGTACGCGGGCCCCCTGCTGCCCGCCTCCCGGGCGCCGGCCGTGGCGCGGATCCGCGGCCGCCTCACCGACGGGCTGCGGGCCGCGCTGATCGCCCGCCGCGACCCCGACCTGCTGGCGGACTGGGCGCACACGCCGTGGGGTGAGGACGACCTCGACGTGTGGCGGGCGCTGGCGGCAGTACGGCCGACGGCGACGGTACGGTCCCGGCTGGCCGCTCTGGAGGCCGAGCTGGCGGCACCCTGACGGCGACGCAACCTGGTTGCAACGTCCGCTTCCCTAGCCTCGCCGCCGAGAGCTGCCCAACGGCGGGCAGCGCTGCTGAAGGAGGCAGACCGGCATGACCCGTTACGCGGCGCCCGGCACAGAGGGCGCGATCGTCTCCTACCAGGCGCGCTACGACCACTTCATCGGCGGCGAGTACGTGCCCCCGGCCCGCGGGCAGTACTTCGAGAACCCGAGTCCGGTGAACGGACAGCCCTTCACCGAGGTCGCGCGCGGCAGCGCGGAGGACGTGGAGCGGGCGCTCGACGCGGCGCACGCGGCGGCGCCCGGCTGGGGGCGCAAGTCCGCCTCCGAACGCTCGGACGTCCTCCTCAGGATCGCCGACCGCATGGAGGCGAACCTGGAGGCGCTTGCGGTCGCCGAGAGCTGGGAGAACGGCAAGCCGGTCCGGGAGACGCTGGCGGCCGACATCCCGCTCGCCATCGACCACTTCCGCTACTTCGCGGGCGCGATCCGAGCGCAGGAGGGGTCGCTGGGCGAGGTCGACGACGACACGGTGGCGTACCACTTCCACGAGCCGCTCGGCGTCGTCGCGCAGATCATCCCGTGGAACTTCCCCATCCTGATGGCCACGTGGAAACTCGCTCCGGCGATCGCGGCGGGCAACGCGGTCGTCCTCAAGCCCGCCGAGCAGACTCCGGTGTCCATCCACTACTGGATGAGCCTGGTCGCGGACCTGCTTCCGCCGGGCGTGGTGAACATCGTCAACGGTTTCGGCCCGGAGGCCGGCAAGCCGCTCGCGTCCAGTCCACGGGTGGCGAAGGTCGCGTTCACCGGCGAGACGTCGACGGGGCGGCTGATCATGCAGTACGCCGCGGAGAACCTCAAGCCGGTCACACTGGAGCTCGGCGGCAAGTCGCCGAACATCTTCTTCGACGACGTGTGGGAGAAGGACGACGACCTGCGCGACAAGGCGCTCGAGGGCTTCACCATGTTCGCGCTCAACCAGGGCGAGGTGTGCACCTGCCCGTCCCGCGGGCTGATCCAGCGCGGCAACTACGGCGACTTCCTCCAGGCGGCCGTCGCCCGCACCGAGCTGATCAAGCCCGGCCACCCCCTCGACACCGACACGATGATCGGCGCACAGGCCTCCGGCGAGCAGCTCGCGAAGATCCTTTCCTACCTGGACGTCGGCCGCAAGGAGGGTGCCAAGGTCCTCACCGGCGGTGAACGCCTCGACTACGACGGCGAGTTGAAGGGCGGCTACTACGTCCAGCCGACCATCTTCGAAGGCGACAACCGCATGCGGGTCTTCCAGGAGGAGATCTTCGGCCCAGTGGTCTCGGTAACATCCTTCGACGACTTCGACGACGCCATCAAGATCGCCAACGACACGTCGTACGGCCTCGGCGCGGGCGTGTGGACACGCGACATCAACACCGCCTACCGAGCGGGCCGCTCCATCCAGGCGGGCCGCGTCTGGACCAACTGCTACCACGCCTACCCGGCACATGCCGCCTTCGGCGGCTACAAGCAGTCGGGAATCGGCCGGGAGACCCACAAGATGATGCTGGAGCACTACCAGCAGACGAAGAATCTGCTGGTGTCGTACTCGCCGAAGAAGCTCGGCTTCTTCTAGACGCACTAAAAAAGACGCCTGACCTGGGTTTTCACCCGTCAGGCGCCCTTCGCTCAGCCCGCTCTCGACCGAGCCCGGATTGCGCGCTAACTCCCAATTCCTCCCACGACTGCACCCCTCCTGACCAGTGCTTCCGGACCAGTCACGGACCAAACCCACGGTTCAGGCCTCGGGTACGTCACCTTGACTGACGCGCTGCCACTCGTTCATGGACTGCTCGATGAGGCGGTTCGCCTGCTCTCGAAGGCCGTCAAGGAACTTGGCGTAGTGGCGAAAGGGAACTTCGATGCTCTGGCCGGCGCGGCGGGCGCATTCGGCCGGGTCCACTCCGGAGTAGAGCCAGAACGAGATGCCGGCGTGCCGGAGATCGTAAGGTCGCTTGGCCAGGCGAGAAGTGCGCTCGGTACGAGTCAGGACGTGCTTCCGGGCCCGCGCCCATGTGATGCCGTAGGCGGCAGCGTCCACGTAGTTGCCAGCCTGGTTCCGGAAGAGTCGACCGTCGGGTGCCACGTCGAACCCTTTCACATGAGCACGCAGCGTGCGTACGAATTGCGGCGGGATGGGAACAGGCCGCGTCGCGCTTGCCGCGGGAGGCTTGAGCGAGTGCACCTCGTGCACCTCACCGTCGTCAGTCCACCCCTTGCCAGACGTGACAACCCCGCCCGAGAGATTGAGCATCCCCAACCAGTCTTCGGCAAGTGGCATTGATCGATCCGAAGATGGATGACCTCAGCTGGCCGCATAGCCGCGAAGTACATGCAGCCGAAGAACGCTTCAAGATGAGGACCCCGCCCCCGCTGGCGAGCAACGGCCTCGAGCAGCCGAAGCACCTGGGCCGGATTGGGGACGGCGGCCGGATCCACCTCCTCATTTGCTGCTGGCGCTTTCCACCGGAGTCCCTTGAGGGGGTTCTCCGCGAAGTACCCCCTCTCCACCGCCGCGTTGAGAGCTTCGTTGAACGCAGCCCTTTTGCGTCGGGCTGTCTTAGCTCCAGCCGTAGATCGTGATCTTCATGCTTGAGCGGCTTGTCGTCGGTAGTGGCTGGTCTGGGATCGGGCCTGGTGGCGGCGTCGCCAGACGGACCAGCCAAGCCGGTGGACCGGGTCAAAGACGCGTTGGATGACGAGCGTGATGAACAGTCGTTGGATCTCGTTGCAGGTGAGCGGTATCAGCTCGTCGGGTGAGGGATGACGGTCGTGTTCGTTCGCGCGGACGACGGCGAGGAAGGCGTGCGCAAGCATGGCCAGGGTGACCCAGCGGGACCAGGACGAGTAGCGCCGGACCTGGTGCTCGTCCAAGGCCGCCAAGCCCTTGCCGGACTGGAAAAACTCCTCGACCCGCCACCTTGATCCAGCGACGCGCACCAGGGTGGTCAGCGGCACTGCGGCCGGCGAGTAGCAGCGGTAGTACGCGAGTTCGCCGGTGCTGCGGTTGCGGCGGATCAGCAACTGCCGGCTCCCGGGCCGAGGGTCGGTGAGGTCGATGACGGCCCAGTCGTAGAAGCGGTGGCCCTTGGCTCCGACCCCTGCGGACAGCTTCTGCCAGGCCCTCTTGGGCACCTTCCTGGCCAGTGTGTCCGCGCGGAACTTCCCGGCGCCTGTGGTGACTTCGTGCGAGCAGGCCACCGCTAGGACGTAGCCGGTGCCGCGTTCCTCCAGCGCGGCGCGCAGCCTCGGGTTGCCGCCGTAGACCTCGTCTCCCGCGACCCATGCGGCCCGGTGGCCGGCGTCCAGGAATCGGGTGACCATGCGGGCGGCCAGCTCTGGCTTGGTCGCGAACTCCGTCTTGTCACCGAGTCCGGCGGCCCGGCAGCGGTCGGGGTCGGAGGTCCAGGAACGCGGAACATAGAGTTCCCGGTCGATCGCAGGGTGCCCTCGCGGGGTCGAGTAGGCGAGGTAAACGGCTACCTGGCTGTTCTCGACGCGTCCGGCGGTGCCGGTGTACTGGCGCTGGACACCGACAGTGTCGGTGCCTTTCTTCACGTCGCCGCTCTCGTCGACCACCAGCACCGCCTCGTCGTCGTGCAGATGCTCCACCACGTAGTCACCCACGTCGTCGCGGACCTGGTCGGCGTCCCACTTGGCCCGCCCGAGCAGGTGCTGCATGCCGTCCGAGGTCCTGTCCCCGGCCCACTCGGCGATGGTCCAGCAGTTCTTGCGCGGCAGGTCCGACAGCAGGCCGAGTACCAACTTCCGGGCTCGGCGCCGGGATTCGACCCGCGTGAACCGTCCCGCTATCCGGCTCATCAGGCCCTCGAACGCCTCCTGCCAGTGGGCAGGGTTTACGCTGTGCCCTGCGGCCACCGCGTGATCTTCAGTCTTCACACACCGATGATCAACGGTGGCCGCACCCGTCTCCACAGCGCGTCAGGCTCGCGCAGCGTCTGTCTGCCGTCCTGTGTCTGGAGGACTTGTGCAACGTGGCGAAGTCTGGTGGGTCCAGTTCGACGAGCGGAGGTTGGTCGTACTGCTGTCGGGAGACGACGCGTCCGGGATCCGGGTGATGCAGGTCGTCGCTCCGGCGGGCGTCGACATTAGCGGTCTGGGCATCGAAGTGATGGTGGGCGCCGGTGAAGGAGTGCCGTTCGAAGGCGTGCTGCGGCTCGCGTTCCCGCGTCCAGGCTTCACCCCTTGCACGTGGCTGACCACTGTGTCACGGGACGACCTGATAGAGCGGGCGGCCGTCCTGTCCTCGGCGAAGCTCAGCGAGATTGACGATGCCCTCCGACTCGCTGAACATGCGCAGGAGCAGACCCCGGCGACGACCGCGAAGCTCAGCGAGATAAGGGACGCCCTCCGTCTCGGTGAACTCGGGTAGAGGGAGAAGGAGCCGACGGCGTGGGCGGTCTCGGCCAGATGGTCGACGCTGTCCGACTGTCGCCTCGGCGCCCCTCACCATCGAGATCACGATCTACGGCTGGAGTATTCGCGCTGTCCCTTCGCGCCCGCGCCGCAGGAACGGCGTTCCCATGCCTGGTCGGGGGCCTGCTCGAAGGCCTTGTCGATGCGTGGGCCGGCCAGGGAGAACTGGGACTTGGGGACGGCGAGGACGTAGCCGACGCCGGATGTTTCCAGCATCCGGCGGAAGCGGTTGTCCTGTCCGTAGGCGGCGTCCGCCGTGACCCAGGCGACCGGCAGCGGCGAGGCCAGCGCCCTGCGGACGATCGTCGCCGCGAGGGTGTTCTTGGTGGCGAACTCCCGCTCGTCGGGGACCTTGGCGGCGCGGCAGCGGTCACGGTCGTCCGTCCAGGACTTGGGCAGGTAGAGCTCCCGGTCCACCAGGGCACGGCCGGCTGTGCTGGTGTAGGCGGCGAAGACGCCGATCTGGCAGTTCTCGGTGCGGCCGGCGGTGCCGGAGTACTGCCTTTGGACTCCGGCGGATGTAGTGCCCTTCTTCAGGAACCCGGTGTCGTCGATGATCAGTACACCGTCGGGGCGGCCGAGGTGTTCGGCGACGTAGGTCTGCAGGTCGTCGCGGATGTCGTCGGGGTTCCAGCGGGCTCGGGAGAGCAGGTGCTGCAGTCCGTCTGGGGTGGCGTGGCCGGCGTGTTCGGCAAGTTGCCAGCTGTTTTTTCGGGCCACCGGGGCGAGCAGTGCGCGCACGTAGTCCCGCATGCGGCGGCGTGGTTCGACACGGCCGAAATGGCGCCCGATGGTGGTGAAGAGGTGGTCCAGGTCGCGGTCCCAGGTCTCGGCTGCCTGTTCGGTGATCACGACCCGAGGCTTCCCAGGCCCGGGGCGACCTTGCCATCGGGGGACTCCTTCGAGGGGCGTGCGGGCAGAAAGCCGTCCGTGACGACTTCCCGCCCGCTACACTCCCACCGCTCGACGTTTCCCCAGGTCAAGCCACGAAGTACTGCTGGAGTATTAGGGTGCTTTCAGAATGCTGGGTGTTTGCGGGCGAGAGTCATGCGCGCCGGCGACGACGTCGTCGAGGTGCTCCTCGTGTCCGAGCGTGAAGGTGGCGAGGTCGTACAGGGCATCAGCCTGGCCCGCCTCGGACCAGTCGATGATGCCGGTGACCTCGTCGCCGTCGACGAAGACGTGCGCGATCTGCAGGTCGCCGTGCGTGAACGCCGGAGTCCACGGCCGGAGCGCGGCCTCGGCGACCTGGCGGTTGCGGGTGACCAGGTCGGCGGGCAGGACGCCGTGCGTCACGAGCAACTCGCACTCGTCGTCGAGTTCCGCCGTCAGTGCGACGATGCTCCGGCCGGGCCGGGGCGGCAGCGGCGCGTCGTGCAGCTTCCGGATGGCGGCGCCCGCCGCGGCCCACGCCGCCGGCGACCCGGTCGACGGCCCGCCGAGGAGCCCAAGCGTCGTCCCCGGGAGTGCGGCGGTCGCGAGCACGGGCGGCTTGCGCCATAGGACCTCCGGGGTCGGGACCGGCGCGAGGGACATCGCCTCGACCTCGACGTCGATGCGCGCCTGATCGGCGTCCACCTTCAGGAACACGTCGCCGACGCGCAGAGTCGCGCGCTCGGAATGGGCGACGACGACTTTGACCTCATCCATGGGCGACCAGTATCCCGGGGATGATCGCCGACGTCGCCGGGTTTATCGCGTGCGATTACGCGGCTGACCGCATCCCGCTACCCCGGCGACCTCGTGCACGACATCTACCTCTGACCAGGTCAAGCCCACCGCTTTTGTTAGGAGTCGTTAGGCCACCGTCCCGCTGGCGCGCGGTCCACTGGCGGCAGTACCAAGTCGGGGCAGTAGCACCCTGATCGCGGCTCACGCCAAGGGAGGTGTCTGCGGCGAAGTCTTGCCATCCCGCAGAGAACCCTTCGCCCCAAAGGGCCGCGCCCATGAACGCCGGTCCGGCCGGCCCGAGGGCGACCGGATACAGTGCGCGAGACGGCAGCCTGGTCAGGGAGGGGAAGCGTGACCGACACCAGCAACACCCGGCCCGCCGACGGTGCAACGCAAGCGCCGCGGCAGAGCCGACTGCACCGCCTGATGCGCTACATCCCCCTGATCGCCCCCGTCCTGCTGTGGACCGTGCCCTGCTGGGTGCTCCTGTACACCGGCCAGCACTGGCCGCTGCCCGTCACGCTGGTCGGCACCGCCCTGTTCGTCCTCGGCCTCGTCGGTATGCCGCTCGCGATGGTGCGCGGCCACGGCCGGCGTCAGCAGGACCGAGCGGCGATCGTCGGTGACACCCTGCTGGGCACGAGCTGGGTTCTGTTCACCTGGTCAGTTCTGCTCGGCGTCTTCTTGCGGCTCGCCCTGACCGTGGCCGGCACCGGCGAGAGCCAGGACCGGGCCCGAATCATCACTTGGGCCGTCCTCGGCGCAGCCACCGTGCTGCTCACCTGGGGGTACGCCGAGGCCCGCCGGGTACCACGGGTACGCCGCCTGGACGTGCAACTTCCGCGCCTGGGGGCCGGGTTGGACGGCACGCGCGTCGTCCTCATCACCGACACCCACTACGGCCCACTCGACCGCGCCCGCTGGTCGGCACGGGTCTGCGAGACGGTCAACACGCTGAAGGCCGACCTGGTCTGCCACACCGGCGACATCGCGGACGGCACGGCCGAACGCCGCCGCGCCCAGGCCGCCCCACTCGGAACCGTGCAGGCCACCCGGGCCCGGGTCTACGTCACCGGCAACCACGAGTACTACAGCGAGGCCCAGGGCTGGGTCGACCTGATGGACGAGCTGGGCTGGGAGCCGCTGCGCAACCGCCATCTGCTGCTCGAACGCGGAGGCGACACCCTCGTGGTCGCCGGCGTGGACGACGTCACCGCCGAGTCCTCCGGCCTGGCAGGCCACGGCGCCCACCTCGCCGGAGCCCTGCACGGCGCCGACCCCGACTACCCCGTCCTGCTCCTGGCCCACCAGCCCAAGTTCGTCGACCGGGCGGCAGCCGCCGACATCGACCTCCAGCTCTCCGGCCACACTCACGGCGGCCAGATCTGGCCCTTCCACCACCTGGTCCGCATCGACCAGCCCGCCCTCGCCGGCCTCAGCCACCACGGCACCCGCACCCTCCTCTACACCAGCCGCGGCACCGGCTTCTGGGGCCCGCCCTTCCGCGTCTTCGCCCCCAGCGAGATCACCCTGCTCGTACTCCGCTCCCCGCAGCGGCCCCCCACACCGTAGCGCTGGGCGGGCCGGCGGTTCCGCCTGGAGCTGCTGCAGTGCGCCGGCACCCCGAAGAAGGGCTACGCATCCTGCAACGCCCTGCGCGTCACCACCGCCTTCCAGGAAGAGCAGGCGGCGAGGAAGGGCATCGCACCCCAGACCGTCCGGCCGAACGCCGCCGCGGACTCCCCCACCGGCTACGGCCCCAGCGACCTGCAGTCGGCCTACGGCCTGACCTCCGCCGCCTCCGCCAGCGGCTCCGGCAGGACCATCGCCACCGTCGACGCCTACGACGCCTACGACGCCTACGACGCCCCGAACGCCGAGTCGGACCTGGCCAACACCCACGACAGTCAGGCTCTGATGCCCCTGTCCGGAGCCTCCCTCCGATCCGCTCCACCGCGGGCCGCACCGACGCCGCTCGGCCAAGCTCCACGGGGCAAGGGCTGTGACTACTTCCACTTGCGCTGATGGCTGCACTGGCAAGGCATCACCCCCTACAGCGCTGACGGTGGACTGTGGCCACTTCGTCTCGCAGACCAGGGTTGTGTGCACTACGAATTTACGCGTCCGACCTCGATCGTGTGTGGAGCGAGCCGAGGTGCACACGATTTCGATGGCCCTGGGAGTGCCGGAGGCGAGGAAGTCGCCGGGAGAGGCCGCTGGCGCAGGCGATCACCCCGCCAGGGCAGAAACAACGGCACACACGGAGCGCACAGCGTCCAGCGGCTCCTGCATGCCGGCCACCATGCAGGCGAAGCCGGTGCCCCGCCAACCGGCACACCGCGTCATTGCGAAGGAATGCGAAACTCGAATTCGGGACGGTCCCACGGCACGGCGGGCGGGTTCGCAAACGCAGTCCCGGTCCGCACCGCACCAACGCGGTGGTAGAAGTCCTCGGCGGGAAGATGCGACACGACCTTGAGACGGTCGAGCCCGGCGGCACGGGCCTCGGACTGCATGTGCGCCACGAGCAGCCGTCCAATACCCCGCCCTTGCACTTCGTCGGCCACGAACAGCAGGTCGAGCTCCGGTGGCGCGAGGACGAGCGAGTAGAACCCGAGGACCCGGCCTCCATCCTCGTCAGCGCCAACGGCCACAAAGGCGCGGTGGGCCTCGATGTAATCGGGACCGACCCGGTAGCCCTCGACTGCGGCTGCGTACTTACCCTCGTAGGCGCCTGAGCCACGCACGAGGCGCGTGAGCCGTTTGGCATCCCGCGCGACGGCCCTCCGTATCGTGATCGGCTGGCTGATCGGGGAAGTGCGTGAACTCATCGGGAGAGTATTTCGCACCGGGGAGTGCCTTCGTGCGGCGGGTCGGCTGCTCGGGCAGGCGTTCCTGCACCGCTCCCGGGAACCACTCGTGCGAGCGCAACCGATCTCACGCCGAAGCCGCGCCGGAGCGCTTCGGCGTCTCACGGCTCCGCGCGGAGGTCCCCGTCGGAACGGTTTCTGGCGGGCCTCGCCGTATCACCCGCTATCACGGACGCCCCTATAACGCGGGGGTGCGGGAAACCGGTCTGACCAGGTTGAAGACCTCGCGGGCTGCATACCGCTTGAGGCATCGGATGATCTCACGTCGGGTCTTGCCCTCCTGGGTGCGGCGTTCGTAGTACGCCTGGGTGCGGGGATCGAAGCGCAGCCGGGTGAACACGATGCGGTGCAGAGCGGCGTTGGCCTGCCGGTCGCCGCCGTGGTTGAGCCGGCGCGAGCTGCGCCGGCCCGAGGAGTACTCGATGGGGCTGCCTCCGCACAGAGCGGCGAAGGACGCCTCGGTGGTCAAGCGGTCCGGGTTGGCTCCCATGGTGGTGGTCGGTGATCTGCGGAGAGGCGACGCCGTCGCCGTCGGGGTGGAGGTACATCACGGTGCCGCGGCGGTCTAGTTCCTGCCACACCGGCGCGAAGGCCGGGTCGGTCAGCGCCCGGCCCGCGACCGAGGTGGTCAGGCCCACGCCCACCACCCCCGGCGCGTCGAAGACACGGTCGAGTTCGGCCAAGGCCGCGTCGACGTGCGGCAGAGGAAGCACGCGGGGCGTCCGGCACGGCGCTGGTGTCCTTGACAGTGCGCCGTGCACATGGCCGCTTGGGCGTCGCTGTTCAAGGAGGCATCACCGCTGTCAGCCGGCTCCCCGGCCCGCGATCCGGGGTGGGCCGAGAAGCTCTCGGTCACCGAGCGGGCCAGCTGCAGGTCGGACGACAACAGCGGTACCACCGATCTCTGGCGGGGTTCTGCCGCCTTCACATGTTCGGCGGTTGGCTGGGGTGTTAGGGCAGGAGGAGTACTTTGCCGGTCTGTCGGTGGCTTTCGAGGTAGGTGTGGGCTTCGGCGGCTTGTTCGAGGGGGTAGGCGCGGTCGATGATCGGGTTGATCTTTTTGTCTGCCAGCAGTTGAAGGCATAGTTGCTGGTCGCGCAGGGTGGCGCCGCGCACGCTGGCGATGGTCACCTGCTGACCGATGAGGGCGAGTGCGTCCAGTTCGAGGCGGGATCCCTGGTCGGTCGGTGTGCCCAGGACAGTGACGGTGCCGCCGAGCCGTGTGCAGGCGAGGGTGAGCTGGAAGAAGTCGTTGCCGCCGACGCAGTCCCAGACGGCGTCGGCGCCCAGGCCGTGGGTCAGCTCCCGTACCTGTGCGGGCAGTAGGGGATCGGTGGAGTGCACGATGTGGTCGTAGCCGAGCTTGCCGAGCGCTTCGTCGCGGTCCGGCTTGGTGGTAGTGCCGATGACGATGGCTCCGCTCAGCTTGGCCAGTTGTGCGCAGGCGATGGCCATTCCGCCGCTGGCGCCGGTGATGACCACCGTGTCGCCGGGGCCGACGGCTGCTTGGCGTGCGCAGTTGAGAGGGGTGGTGTAGGTCCACATAGTGGCTGCGGCCGTCTCGTAGTCGACGCCGTCGGGGATGGGCAGGATGGCGTCCTGGCGGCGCGCGACGTACTGGGCGTAGCCGCCGAAGACCTGGTGTCCAGGGTAGGCGGTGTCGATGCACAGGTTTTCGAGTCCGCGTAGGCACAGGGCGCAGTTGCGGCACGGGGGGTGCGGGAGCTGGACCGCCCTGTCGCCGGGGCGCCAGCGGGTGACGTTCTCGCCGGTGGCGACGATTTCACCAGCCGCGTCCCGGCCGAGCTGGAACGGCAGGGGCCACGGCGGCCGTCCCGGCAGAGGCTGCGGCAGGTTGCCCGAGCGGTAGCGCAGATCCCAGCTGTTGGCGGCCGTGGCGTGCACCCGCATCAAGACGTCGTCCGGGCCGACCTCAGGAATCGGCGCCTCGATGTACTGGAGCACCTCGGGCCCGCCGTGTTCGAACAGGCGGACCGCCATCATGGTCTGTTCCACTTCACGTTCCTTCAGATCAGGGGGCCGAGTCCGCCGACGCACCAGCGCTCGGCACACCCGACGCGACCACGTCGGCAGTCGGCAGTCGGCTGTGGGGCAGATCTGCGAGCACGCCGCGAATCCGCCGCCGTCCCCGCGCAGACCGTGCGACCGTGCGCAGGTCGGCGGTTTAGCTGCATGACCACCAGGCAACAGCCGCCTCGTAAAACCCGTACCACTCGGCGTATGTAGCTTCCATGAAGCCGGGCTCTCCCCACTGGCGCGCCCTTCTCCCGACCGAGAAGCCGGTGGCGCCTAGGTCGTCGGGGCCGACCGATTCCGAGCCCGGTGACGCCAGCGGGGAGCAAGGGCTGCAGTCAGCAGCTGTCGACTCCGCAGTCCGAACTGTTGACGCGGACAGCCATGCCTACGGCTGGAACTGGGCGGGGTCGGCGTGCGGCTCCTCGATCTCCGCGAGCCGCAGGACCTCGGAGCCGCCGAATTTTTCGTACAGGATGGTCTTCATGCCTGACACCTTCCGTCCTGTGCGTAACGCCACCGTGGGGGATTTCGGACGACGCCTCCATCCTCGGCACGTGCGGTGACACTCCCCTGTCCGTCGTGGGATCTGGCGGCTGAAAGCACAGCGGGAGTACGGGACGGGCCGGCGCCGCTGGTGGTCATGGCCCGATCGCCGATGCGATCCGAGCGTCGCCGGCCGGGTCCTGCGACACGCCGGCCGTGTCACGCGCCGCGGCAAAGGCGGCCCGCCGCCGCACGCGCCCCTCGCCGACTCCGGAGTCGGCGAGGGGCGCACTGAGCGCACTGCGCGGCGTCCTTCGCGACCGCGACGTGCTCGTCACAACCGCTGCGGGGTCGACGGGTCAGGGGGAGACCGGAGGCAGGCCGCCCCGGGGAACGTGATCCTGCGGTAGGTGCAAGGTGATCGTCGCTCCCTTGCCCAGGCCGGCGGATTCCGCGGTGATGTCTCCGCCGTGGGCTCGGGCGATGCCCCGAGCGATGGTCAGGCCGATGCCGCTGCCGCCGGCGGCAGCGGGTCGCCCGGGATGCTCAAGGCGTTCGAAGCGGTGGAAGATGCGCTCCCGGTCGTGTTCGGCGATGCCGATGCCGTCGTCCATGACGCGGACGATCACGTGGTGCGCGGGAGACGGTTCAGCGTGCACGGACAACGCCACATGTCCGTGCCGGTCGCATGCGGCCAGTGCGTTGCCTAGCAGGTTCACCAGGACCTGGGTGATCCGGTCCGGGTCGCAGAGAGCGGCGACGGGTGTGCCTGCGTCAACGACCAGGGTCACCATCTGGTCGTCGTACTGGGGGCGCAGTCGCTCGGCTGTGCTCCGAGCCAGCATGGCTACGTCGGTGGGCTTGCGGCGAAGATCGAAGGCGCCCTCCTCCGACCGGGACAGGCTGGAGAGGTCACCGGCCAGGCGCTGCAGCCGGTCGAGGTCGTCGGCGAGGGAGGCGAACATCGCCTCATCGGGGGTGAAGATGCCGTCGGCGATGCCCTCTATCTGGCCGCGAAGGATGGTGATGGGGGTGCGCATCTCGTGGGCGACCTCGGAGATCAGCCGGGCGCGGCGGCGCTCGGTGTCGGCGAGGGCAGCCGCCAGTGTGTTGACGTCCTGGACCAGCGCTGCCAGGCCCGGCTCGCTGGGAAGTTCGAGGACGTCGTCGTAGTGTCCTTCGGCGAGCCGGCGCGTGGCGGCGCGCACCCTGTCGAGCGGACGCAGCAGAAACCGGGACAGGGCGACGGACGCCGGGAATGCCGCGGCCCCTCCGAACAAAAGGCCGACCTGCAGGACAACGTCGCCTTCGACGTCGTTGAAACCGAGCCACACCTCGATCAGCGCGCTGATCGCCGCCATGGCCGTCAGTGCCAGGAGGAGCACCATGACGTGCGAGAACACCAGCCGGTTGCGGAGCGACAGACGTTCCTTGATTCGGCGCAGCCGCCCACGAGACCGGTGGTAGGCCGGAAAGCGGGGGGCAGGCATGGGTGGGTGTCCTTCCTGGCCGCTAGGCGGGGCGCCCGATGAACCGGTAGCCGATGGTGCGGACGGTTCCCACGAACCGGGGTGCGCCCGCGTCGTCGCCCAGCGCGCGCCGCAGAGTACGGATGTGCACGTCCACGACGCGCTCGTCGCCGAAGAAGTCATCGCCCCACACTTGGGCCAGCAGGCCGCGCCGGGTGAAGACCCGGCCGGGGACACGGGCCATCGCGAACAACAGATCGAAGTCGAGAGCGGACAGCTCCACCGTTCGGTCGGCATCGACCAGCACGGTCCGCGTCACGCGATCGACAGCCAGTCCGTCGAAGCGCAGCACGCCGTCCTCGTGGTCCGCCCCGGACCGGCTGTCGGTGCGCCGTAGGATGGCGCGCACCCGTAGTGCCAGTTCGCGGGGGCTGAACGGCTTGGTGACGTAGTCGTCACTGCCGGTGGTGAAGCCGATCAACCGGTCGACCTCCTCGTCCCGGGCGGTGAGCATGATCACCGGAATCTGGCTCGCCTCCCGGATGCGGCGCAGGACCTGGAATCCGTCCAGGCCCGGAAGCATCACGTCGAGCACCACAAGGTCCGGCCGGTCGCGGGTGACCGCCTGCAGAGCGGACCGTCCGTCCGCGGCTTCGACGACGTCGAACCCGTCCGCCTCCAGGTAGCCGCGCACGGTCATGCGGATCTTGGGCTCGTCATCGACGACCAGAACGCGCTGCGTACTCATCGTGCTCGCTTTCCATCGCCGAGATAAGAAGGGGGTGGAGGAAGGCCGTCATGGCCGCGGGGCACCGGCGGCATGGAGGCAGAGGGCCTCGAGTGCCGCCAGCGTACGGTGTCTGTCGTTGCCGGCGACGCTCTGTAGACCGGCCGCGCCCAACGAGCGCCGCGCCGCCGGGTCGCCGAGCAGCTGAGGGTCAGCAAGGGCGCCCACGACACCGGGCAGGAAGAGGTAGCCGTGGCGGTCGGGTGGACGAGGCGCAGCGGCGCCGTCGCGTCGGCCTCGACGACGGGCTTGCCCGCGGCCATGGCCTCCAAGGTGACCAGGCTCTGCGGCTCCGCGGCGCCGAGCATGCAGAAGATGTCGCGGCGGGCACAGAAGTCCAGGACCTCTTGGTCGCTGGCGACGCCGTGGAAGTTGACGCGGTCCCGGCTCCCGAACTCGTTCGCCAGATGCTCCAAGGCAGGACCGCCACTGTGTGCAGCAGTTCGTGGGCGTCCTTCTCCTCGCCGAGTCGGCCCACCAACAGGACGCAGGCGCGCGTCTTGTCATGGTTCCTGGCCGTCTCCGGGAAGCGTTCCAGGGCAAGCCCACAGGAAGGCGGCGCGGGCGGGGGAAGCCAGACCGTTGCGTTCAGCAGTTGGACCACCCTTGGAGAGCGCGGTGACCCCGCGGGCACGGCGAGCCACGCGCCCCAGGTCCCGCCAGGCCAACCGGGAGGCCACGCTCGCGAGTCGAGTCGCAGCCCAGGAGGTTCTCCGGCATGAAGTGGTTCGTGGCCACCACCGGTGTCCCTCGTCGGCGCGGGGCGGCCGCCAGGCTCCGGCAGACGGCGGACTGGGACGGGATGCACGCGACGTCGGAGCCGATCTCCTCCGGCAGACGCGGAAGCCGGGATGGAACGCGGTGCCAGGCGGTGCACCGTGATCCCCTTCTCCACGCCGGTGCCGGCACCGGCCTCCCCGCCGGGCAGATCAGGCACCGGCTTCCCCATCCTGCGTGTCGCGCTCGCCCGGCCAGACGACGTCGATCTCCCTCGATGGCCTCCCCATCAGCCAGCGCCGGCCTTTGCACTGAGCACCGTCCGCGTCCCTCGGCGGGGCAGCGGGCGGCGGGCTTGGCGTGCGGTCGCGGCTCAGCGCGAGCCGGCGCGGCGTATACGCGCCCGCAGCTTCGGGAACTGCTCGAGGGCGTTGGTCCGCTCGAGAGCGATCCGCCGGCGCCGGTTGTAGACCTCGTCGACGGTCGGTTCGGGGTCGCCTGCCTTGAGATTTGGCAGGCTGCCCTTGAGGAAGGGCATCGTCTCGACGTTGTCGGCCGCGTAGAGGTGGCGGGTCGCCGGCCAGTCGCTGCCGAACATGATGTGGCTGTCGGGCACAAGCGACGACAGCGGCTGCAACTGCGCGGCGGTGAACGCCTGCGCGTCGTCGAAGTACAGCCGCTTGATGTACTTGAGGGGGCCTTCCGGCAGCACCTCGTTGAACGGCGGGAAGGCCGAGTGCCGGGTCGCGAGCCGGTAGGCCAGGAACGGCAGTGCCCCTCCGCAGTGCGTGAAGTGCCAGCGGATGTTCGGGTAGTCCCGCAGGACACCGTTGTAGATCAGGCTCGTCATCGCACGGGTCGCGTCGAAGGTGTACTCGAAGACGTTGTTCCCGGCCGGGATGTCGGGGCCGAAGCAGAGCTTCGGAGCCGGGTTCACCTCCGGACCCGTCGGGTGGACGTAGACGTAGGCACCACGGTCATTGAGGATCTCGTACAGAGGCGCGAAGGAGGGATCCCCCAGGTAGGTGCCTTTGTAGTTGGTGAGCAGGCAGATGCCGTCGAGATCCAGTTCGCCGAGCGCGCGGTCCACCTCGGCCACCGAGCCCTCGATGTCGGGCATCGGAGTGACCGCGAAGATCCCGAACCGGTCACCACGGGTCTGCACGAGGTCACGGGCCCAGTCGTTGACCGCGCGGGCCGTGGCGCGCCGGTCGTCGAGCGGGCCGACGGTGACCTGGAGGTCGCCGAACGACAGGACGCTGGCCTGGATCCGGTACTGGTCCATGAAGGCCAGGTGCCGATCTACCGACCAGGGACCATACGCCCCGGTAATGGCGCCGAGGAGGCCATAACGCTTCAGGTAGTCGTTGTACACGTCGGGGGAGTAGTGCGCGTGGGTGTCAATACGCCAGTTGCCCTTCGGGAGCCCCGGCCCGGACGCTGCCGCCTCCGGACTGGCCATGGCAGCAGGCACCGTGGCCGCAGCCGACGTGACAAGCGCCGCGGCCGATGCCCCTTCGATCATCCTTCGACGCGAGATGTTCCGTCGCAGGTTCATTTCCGGTTCCCCTCTTCATTCTGTGTGCGAGTCAGGTCGTGTGTGCGTGCGACACGGCTCCGTCGCCAGGCCGACAGGGCGTGCGCAGAAGGGCGATGGTCCCCACCGTGGTGGAGACCGCTCTCTCCTCGGGCGGGCGTGCGCGCGGTCCAGGCCGATCGGGGAGCGCAAGCGGCCAAATCGCTCCTCGGCCGGGCCGGTTGCCGCCTACAGGTCGGTCCGGCACTCAGGCGTGGGAAACCCATGGCGCCGACGTAGCCGCGTGGGCCGACGGTCGGCTAGTGGAACGGACCCGCGAGCAACGCCGCCGCTGCCCCCACCCAGGTGAACAGGCCGGCGGTTCCTTCATGCAGCGCGTCATCGCCGAGCTCTTCCAGCGGGCCCCACACGCCTGGCCGACCCCAGACCAAGGAACGCGCCGGTTGCAACGGAACCGGACAGCGCGGTGCCGACCCGCCGATGTCAGGTGCCGCACAGCAGGGTGGTCAACGTTGCCCAGCGGCGGGACGAGGAGTACGTGCATGACCGATAGACAACAGCCGCCTCATAAAGCACGTAGCACTCAGCACATGAAGCCTCCATGAAGCCGATCGCCGGACTGACGCCCATGCCCTCGAGAACTTCGTACCGGTGCAGGGCCTCGCTCAGGTCGGTGGTCGACCACACCGGCTCGGCCAACCAAGGGGCGACGAACACGTCCGGGATCACCTGACGGCCCTCCACATGCGGACACGGGCAGCTGCCCGGCGGCCATGCTGGGTGTGCACCAGTGCCCAGCAGCGGGCGGCGAGGCCCACTCGGCAGGGGCGGCGATGACAGGCTGAAATGAGTCCGGTTCCGCTGCCCGAACGCGGTTGTTCCCCCCTGTCAGGAGCTTTCGGTGACTGCTACTGGGAGTCCTGCGGTGCGTCGGCGGGCTGCAGCATGGTGAGCCACTGGGCCACGACGGCGTCGATGAAGGCGTCAGTGACCTGGCCGCGGTCGAGGAAGAGCCGGGCGAGGACGGGCCCGTACAGCAGGGTGAACTCGTCGTCGCTGATCTGGACGCCCGAAGGCTCCAGCAGCCTGTTGAAGCCGGCGTAGCGGTCTTCGCTGATGCGGACGAGTGCCCGGGCACTGTCGGCATCGTGGTCAGCCTGGGCGGCGACGGCGAGGGCCGCGGTTCGCACGGCGGGCACGCTGACGCCGGCGCGCAGGCTCTTCAGCCAGGCGGTGGCCACGGCGCCCACGTCACTGCCAGGTTCGGGGTAGGTGCCGAGGTCGGGGCCTTCGAGAACGAGGTCGAAGAGCAGCGCGGCTCGAGTGGGCCAGTGCCGGTAGAGGGTCTGGCGGGTGACGTCTGACCGCTCGGCCAGCAAGGCGTAGGTCAGCCCGGCCGGTCCGACCTGAGGCAGCAGTTCCCGCGCGACGGCCAGCACGCGATTGCGAGTGCGCTGCACGCGCGGGTTGCCCGGGGTCGGCTGACGGCGGTGGAGGGGCTGCTTCATGCCGCCACCCTACCGGCACATCATACGGAGCGTGTGATTGACGTCACAGGCACTAATCATACGCTCCGTGTGATAGACCTGGAGAAGTAATCACACGCACTGGATGATTCTCGCGTGTCGGCGCATTCGAAAGGCAGACGGCCATGTCACCTCGCAACCTGATCGCACCCACGTTCGCTCGCACTCGCCTCGGCTCCGGCCCCGGCCTGCTCCTCGCCCACGGCGCCGGCAGCAGCCTGGCCGGCACCTACGGCCCCATCCTGGAAGCCCTCGCCGCCCGCCACACCGTCGTCGGCATCGACTACCCCGGTAGCGGCGACACCCCCCGCTCCACCACCCCGCTGTCCGTCGACGACCTCGCCGACCAGCTCGTCGCCGCCGCCGATGCAGAGGGCCTCGACCGCTTCGCCGTGTCCGGCTACTCCCTCGGTGGCCCGGTCGCCATCCGAGCCGCCGCCCGCCACCCCGAGCGCGTCACCGCACTCGTCCTGACCGCCGCCTTCCCGCACCGCGACAACCGGCTCGCCCTTGCCTCGTCGATCCAGAGCAAGATCGCCGCGTCCGGCGACCGCGAACTGCTCGCCGAATTCCTGCTCATGATGGCCCTCGGCACCCAGGCACTGGAGTCGATGCCGGCCGAGCAACTGCAGCAGACCCTCGGCTACACCGCCGCCTCCGTCGCCGACGGCAGCTCCGAGCAGACCGACCTCGTCGGCCAGGTCGACGTCCGGGACGACCTCGCCGGCATCACGGTCCCCACCCTGGTCGTCTCGACCACCGACGACCGGCTCACCTCCACCGCCCTGCACCGCCAGCTCGCCGAGACCATCCCCGGCGCCCAACTCGCCGAAATCGCCACCGGCCACCTCCCGATGCTGGAGCGGACCGACGAGTGGCTGCAGCTCATCACCGACTTCCTCGACAAGCACAACGCCTGAACGCACACCACGGGCGGTGCCACAGGGGCCTGGCCCCTCACCCGGACCGCCCCTTGATCACAACCACACGCGAGTTCATGGAGGAATCATGCTCAAGTTCGGCCACCTCGACGAGTCCACCCATTTCCACGACCAGCAGAAGGAGGAGGCCGGCCCGGTCACCATCATCAACACCTTTGTCGCCCCGGAGGGCAAGGAGGATGAGGTGGTGGCCGCCTGGACGGACGACGCGGAGTACATGAAGAAGTCGGGGAGCCTCCTGTCGGTGCAGCTGTACCGGGGCATCGGCGGCAGCCGGCTTTTCACCAACGTGGCAGTCTGGAAATCCACCGAGCACCTCCGTGCAGCACTCGGCACGCCGGAGTTCGCCTCGCATCTGGAGGGCTACCCTGCCGGCACCGTCGCCTACCCGCACCTGTACCAGAAGTTCGCTGTCGAGGGCATTTGCGAAGGGGAATGACGACCGCTACCCGATTCCGGGCTGCCGTTCGCCACGCGCACGACGTGTGGCGACGTGTAGTCCCTGGTCAGCCACGGGCTCGCGCCGATGACGCCGATCTGTTTCCTCTGACCGACCGGCCGGTGCTCGAAGTACTCGGCGTGGCCCGCACAGAGAAGGACTCAGCGGCAGGACGTACGCGAGGACGCATGTCGCCGGGCACCAGGACGGGGCACGTCCCGCTGCTGGTCCGACGGTCGGGACGGGTCGACGGCGATGGCGGTACGTGGCGCTGTTTTCCCAAGTGGGTCCCCGGCTCGACGACCACGACCGCGCACACCCGCTCCCCCAGGTCGGGGTCGGCCTTCACGACGGCTGCGACGCGGGCGACACCGGGCAGGCGGTAGATGAGGTTCTCGACCTCCTCGGCGGAGATCTTCTCGCCGCCCCGGTTGATGAGGTCCTTGTCTCGTCCTTCGACGACGAGGTTGCCCGACGGGTGCAGCCGTACGACGTCACCGGTGCGGTACCAGCCGTCGGGGGTGAACGCGCGTGCGTTGTGCTCGGCGGCCCGGTAGTAGCCGCGTGGGGTGTACGGGCCGCGGGTGAGCAGGGCCCCCATCGCGCCGGGCGGGACCGGTTCGTCGGAGGCGTCGACGACGAGGATCTCGTCGTCCGGGCACATGGGGCGCCCCTGCGTCCGATCTTGATCTCGTCGGGGGCGTCAGGGCGCGTGCGTTTCAACAGTCCCTCTGCCATGCCGAACACCTGCTGGAGCGTGCCGCCGAGCACGAAGGCGCGGCGGGCAACCTCCGGCGCGAGGCGGACGCCACCCACTTGCAACAGCCGTAGTGCGGGCGGGGCGGGGTGGCGGCCGGAGGCCACCGCGTCGATCCAGCGCTGGACGACGGGCGGTACGGCGGCGGTGGCCGTCACGCCCTCGGCGGCCATCAGCGGCAGCGCGAGGGGCAGTGGTGCACCGACTTCCCGGCATCTCGCCGGCCGCCCCGAGGTTCCCGCACACCGACCGGTCTCGGCCGCGAGTTCGGCTCTTCAGGCCCGGCAGCGCTGGACGAGTAGTTCCGAATGCGGGGTTCTCAGGCGGAGACAGGGGTGTCTCAGCGGCCCGCCTGCAACAAGCGCCCCGGCGACCGCGACATCGCGGACGAGCGCGGCATCGATGTCAGGGGCGTGATCGACGGACTCCATCAGGAACCGGATCATCTCGTGGGCCGGTTTGTTCCGGTCGTTGGGCACGTTCGCCATGCGCTATTCCTGGCCGCCGCACCAGGCCATGCACGACCGGCTTCCCCATTCGGAGGCAGTCCGCGAGGCCCACAACACCTTTCTGAACTGGATCGTGGGACTGGTCGACGAGGTACGGCGAGGAGTCCCTCAAGATCCTTTGCCGAGGAAAGGCGGGAGTTCCGCTGCACGGGCGTCCAGCTCGGATACCGCTACAGCGGCTACGAGGCCGTCGGTGTGCCGATCGACGTGGAGGTCCTCGCAGACTCGTCTGCCGTGCGGGAGACCCACGAGCGGTTCCTGCTGGATGTGGTCGAGTTCGGTGGTGATGCAGCGCTTGTCAGCCAGGATGAGCAGGCGGGAGTGCATCAGGTGTTCGCGGGTAAATCCGATCGGCGCGGTCGGCGGGCGCGGGCGTACGCACTGTTCGAAGCCGCTTGCGAGACGGCCACCGACCTGGCGGCCTTCTCCGATGCCGACCCGTCCCCGGATCGAGGCGCAAGCCCGCGAGGTGCTGTACGCACTGGGCTCCGGAATGACCGACGTGACAGCCTCACGCGAACTGGGCATGTCGCTGCGCACCTACCGCCGCAGAGTCGCCGAACTCCTCGTCGCCCTGGGCGCGGACTCACGCGTCCAGGCCGGGGTGCGCGCGGGCGAGTTGGGCCTGACCCGCGGGTGAGCAGACCCACGCCCGGACCGAAGGGGGTCAGGCGTCGAGGTTCAGGGGAAGTAGCGGGGTCCCGCCTGAGAGGAGCCGGCGCCGCCTTGGGCCCGGCATCCTCCGGTGTCCCGTTCGGCGCCCCGTACCATCGCCAGGCGGCCGCACGCCCGGCGGCTTTCCATCGCTCACCGCCCGCACCCGCACCCGCACCCGCACCCGCACCCGGCGAAACGCTTGAACGGGGCAGGCGGCGAACTCCAAGCCGTTCGGGAACCGCCCGAAGAAGTGATGTCCGCTCCGGCGCACCCTGAAGCGAATCCTCAGCTCGGTACGCAGCGACCGCCCGACGCAGGAGACGAGCAGCAGCTCGCCCATGCACCCCGACATCGGCGCGGTGTCCGGGACCCGGGTCCAAGGCGGTGCAGCGTCTCGAACCCGGGTGCCTGGCGGGTCGATGGTCTGCCTCGTGAGGGGACGTATGGCGGGCCGGGCTCGGCCCGGAAACTTCCGTCGGCGCCCGTGAGTTGAATCAGTCCGACTTCTCGCCGCTCTCGGCCAGGATCCTGTTACGGACGCCGGCGAGGGCTCCCGCGATGGCACCCGCGGGCCTGCCGAAAGTCGAGGCAGAGAACTGGGCGGGGCCGGTCTTGGCGGTGAAGGAGTGAGCGTAGGCGAACTCCCGCAGTCCCTCCTCGCCCTGCTTACGCCCGTAACCGCTGTCGCCGCGACCGCCGAAAGGCACCGCGGGGTTCATGGAGAACACCAGTGCATCGTTGATGCTGGTCATTCCCACGCGGAGGCGACGGGCGATGGCTTCGCCGCGATCGCGGCTGAAGACTGCGCTGCCCAGTCCGTACCGGCCGGAATTGATGTGAGCGACGGCCTCATCGGCGTCGGCGACCTTGATGACCGCCAGCGTCGGCCCGAACGTCTCCTCCGTCGCCGCGAGGGCGCCTGGGGCCACTCCGACCAGGATGGTGGGCGCGACATAGCGGTCACCCACCGCGTCGAGGCCACCGACGGTGGCTGTCGCGCCGCGCTCCAGAGCGTCCTGGATGTGTTCCCGGATGATCGAGGTCTGGCTCGGCAGCGGAACCGGCCCGATCTCCGCATCCTCGTCGCTGCCGACGCGTACCTGCCCGGCAAGCTCGCTGATCCTCTCAACGAACTCGTCGTACACCGACTCGACGACGTAGGCCACTTCGAGACTGATGCAACCGTGACCGGTGTTCTGCATGGCGCCCCACACGATGTGAGCGGCGGCTTCGTCCAGGTCGGCGTCCTCGGCGACGATGACGCCGTCCTTGCCGCCGAGTTCCAGCAGAACGGGGGTCAAGGTCTGAGCGCATTGGGCGGCCACCGTCCTGCCCGTGGCGACGCTGCCCGTGAACGCGAGCTTGTCGAGGCCGGCCTCGATGAGCGCCTGACCCGTGGCCCCGTATCCGTTCAGGTTCTGCAGGACGGCCGGCAACTCCGGTACGGCACGCTGCCAAGTTCGGATGAGCCAGTCAGCGACGCCGGGCGTGATCTGGCTGGGCTTGAGGACGACGGCGTTCCCGGCCGCGAGCGCGTCGGCGAGGATGGCCGCGGGAGTCAGCAGAGGGAAGTTCCACGGGCCGATGACGCCGACCACGCCGTAGGGCTGGTACTCGACCCACGCGCGCTGGTTGGGCGTGGTGGGGCTGGCCGGGACCTCCCGGCGCCCCAGGACGCGCGCGGCGTTGTCAGCGGCGTACTGGAGGTGCTCGAGAGTCCCGAGCACCTCCACGCGGGCGTCGTCGAGGGGCTTGCCGTTCTCGGCGTGAATGAGTGCGGCGCCCTCCTCACCGCTCAAAGCTATCTGCCGCCGCCACGCGCGCAGCCCCTCCGCACGGCCCTCGAAGCCGAGGTCCCACCATGCGCCGGTGACCGAGCGTGCGGCGGCGACGGCCGCGACCGCCTCTTCCTTGCCGGCCACGGGGTATCGCGCGAACTCGGCTCCGGTGGCCTGGTCGATGGTGACGATCTCGGTCGCGTCGTATCCGATGACGCCGTCACGTGTGATCGTCGGAATGTTGTCGGTCATAGGTCTTCCCCTGCTTTGTCACGGCCGCCCGCGTGAGCCGCACCCGTGGGTGAGGTCAGGCGGCGGACGTGGTCTTCGGCACGAGTGGGCTGGACTGCGGTCGGCGCGGGCCGACGTGAAGGACTGCGCGGACGAGATCATTTGAGAACGTGTGCCATGCCGAACGTTTGGCAGATGGGCACGGGTAGCCGCATATCTGGAAGCGCCCTCGGCGGGCGGACGTGGCTCAGCCGTCGGAAGGCGACCAACGGCCGGGTCGGGGGCAGCGCCGAGGAGGCGCCCGCTGCTACGCCTGCGGGCCGCGGTAGCGAGCCGCGGGGGTGGGCTGGTTGCCGCCGGTGAGCAGAGCGGACTCCGCGGCCAGCAGGGCGTCAAGGGCTGCGGCCTGGTCCTCCAGACCAGGTGTGCACACGGTCTCCCCCAGGCGCAGGCCGGCAAGGCTGGCCGAGGCGACGTCCTGCGGGGTCATCGCCCAGGGGATGTCGCGGCCGACGCCTTCGTTCCACTCCGTGGCCACGACGCCGGGCAGCAGCACCTGCGTACGGATGGGCGTGTCGGCGAGCTCACCTGCGAGGGTCCGGGTGAAGGCGACGGTGGCTGCCTTCGCCGCCGCGTAGAGAGTGCGTCGGGGTGCGCGTGGATCGGTGAGGCCCCCGCTGAAAGCCAGCAGCGAGGCCACCGTGATGATCGCGCCCTCTCCGGCGGCGAGCATTCCGGGAAGCGCGGCGCGGACCAGCTGAACGGGGGCCACGGCGTTGAGGGTGAGCAGGCGGTCGATGTCTGCTGGGTCGACGTCGACGAGCGAGGCGTAGCCGCCGGCGCCGGCGTTGCTGACCAGCAGGCGGACGTCCCCCGCGGCGAGGCGGCCGGCGACAGCGGCGATGCCCTCGTGGGTGCCGAGATCGGCGGGCAGCACCTCGACGGCCGCACCCCGGGCGCGGAGCTCCCCGGCGAAGTCGCCGAGCCGGTCCGCGCGCCGCGCTACCAGAACGAGGTCGTGGTCGTCCGCCAGGAGACGGGCGTATTCGGCGCCGATGCCGGAGGAAGCGCCGGTGATGAGAGCGATAGTGCGAGTCATGCCACGAGCGTGCCTCAAACGCTAGGGCTGTGTCAAACGTTTGATGCTTATGAAGTGTCGTATCCTTGGCGGGTGATACGTGATGACGAGGAGCCTGTCGGGCTCGGCGCGCTTGACCGGGTGACCTGGGCATTGCGCCGCGCGGAACTGGCGGTGCAGACACTCAAGGAACAGCGGCTGCGCCCGCTGGGCATGGCCGCCGCGCACTACACACTGCTGATGTCGGTGCACAGCGAACCAGGGCTGGCCGGCGCCGAGTTGGCCCGCCGCCTCAACGTGACCCCCCAGGCCGTCGCCTCACTGGTGGCACGCCTGGAGGGCCGCGGGCAGCTGGAGAGGCGCGAGCATCCGCGCCACCGGCATGTGCAGGAACTGCACCTGACCGGCGCCGGACGGGAGGCGCTGCGCGCAGCCGACCAGGTGATCGCCGACATCGAGCGCCACATCATCGAGGGCCTCGGACCGGACGAGAGCGCGCAGCTGCGGACGCTGCTCGACCATGTGAGCAAGACAGTGCGCAACGCCTGAGCCCGTCGGCCGGTCAAGGACACGCTTGCGCGTCGGGGGCCTGGGCGCGGCGCACGCTGACTCCTCCCCGGCGGTCTCGGCGCATCGTGCGCCGGCCGCCGGCGAGGTTCCGCCCGACTGCGGCCGCTCAGCCCGCGGCGAAAGCAGCGGCCACTGGCTCGAAGGAGGCGGGGTCACGGCCGAGCAGCGTCCGCAGAACGTTGCTGTTGCCGCGCAGGCCGTGGCGGTCGTAGTCCTGCCACATGGCGCGCGTGTCCGATGCCCGGGAGGGAGAGTCGGCCGCGCCGGGCGGAAGCGGTGCTTCCGTCCAGCCCACCGCCCTTGCCTCAAGGTCGACATCGGCACGACGATCTCGTCCACGCCCGGTCGGTCCGTGCACCACGGCACGGACGCTGAACGGCACCCGCCGCGCCGCCAGAAGCAGGTGCGTGCCGCAGATCCAAGCGGCCCCCACCACCGCGATCAAAGGCAGAGCTTCGCTGTCTACCGCTTCCGGTTCGGACACTCCCTCGTCTCCTCTCACTGCGTCCGTGATGGCACGGGTTCAGCACCGTCGGGACTCGTGCGTCGGCCGGCCACGGTCATCCGAACGAAGTTGCCGGTGCGGTCGGGGGCCGGGTCACGGGACGAGAACGATCTTCCCCGTCGTGTGCCCTGTCATGATCTGCCGATGGGCCTCAGCGGCTTCGCGGAGCGGGTGGGTAGCGGCGATCAGGACGCGCAATCGCCCGGCCGCCGCGGCTTCGGTGAGCCGCAGACGCGCGGCGGCGCGGATGTCCGTGCCGGGATCCGCGCCGGGCCCGCCGCCCAGGAGCTTGATACCGGCTCGGGCCCCGCGTTCGAACGCCGCGACGGTCGCAATGCGAGACCGGTCCGCCACCAGCTCCACCGAGACGTCCACCGCCTCGTCGGTGCCCACCAGATCAGCAGCCGCGTGGACTCCCTGCGGCGCTGCCGCACGCACCCGGTCCGCCAGACCCGGCCCGTACGCGATCGGAATCGCCCCCAGGTCGCGCAGTACGTCGTGCTTGGCCGGGCTCGCCGTTCCCAGCACCGTGGCGCCGCGCTCGACGGCCAGCTGCACCGCCATCAGGCCGACGCCACCCGCGGCGCCGTGGATCAGCACCGAGTCGTTCTCGCGCAGGCCGATCGCTTCGAGGACGTGCACAGCGGTGACGCCCGTGACCATCAGTCCTCCGGCCTGCTCCCAGGAGAGAGCGGCGGGTTTGGGCACCACTGAGGACGCCGGGACGATGAGTTCGGCGGCGTACCCGCCGGGCGCTCGGTACGCGATCACCTCGTCGCCGATCTGGATCGGGCCGGCGGGGCCGGTCGCGTCGGCACCGACAGCGGTCACCACACCGGCCGCTTCGGCACCGAGCCGCATCGGCAGGTTCGCCGGATCGGTTCCGAAGGCGCCGCTGTACATCTTGTGGTCGAAGGGGTTGACGCCGGCGGCGCGGACCTCGATGCGCACCTGACCCGGCCCGGGCTCCGCCACGGCGACATCGGTCACCGACAGCACCTCGGGACCACCGTAGGCACGCGCTACTACTGCTTCGCTCATGGCAGTGGACAACGCTGTCCCGGAAGGGTCGATTCCTCCTCGCGGGTGATTTTTTGAGCGGAGCGCTCCGCTCCGATAAGCTGGCGACGGATCACGCCGACTCGGGAGGACACATGAACGCCACGACCAAGCCGACGGCCCTGGTGACCGGCGGCAGTCGGGGAATCGGCGCTGCCACGTCGCGGGAACTGGCGGCTCGCGGCTACCGCGTGGCCGTCAACTACTTCTCGAACCGTGAGGCAGCCGACCAGGTGGTCAAGCTCATCGAGGCCGACGGCGGCGAAGCCTTCGCCGTCCAGGCCAACGTGCACGACCCCGCCCAAGCGGCCGAACTGCTGGAGGGTTCGACAACTGACGGGCGTCTGGACGTCCTGGTCTGCAACGCCGGCGCCCGGTTCACCCCCACCTCCGTGCAGACCCTCGCCTGGGACGACTTCAGGACGAAGGTGACGGACGAACTGGCTTCCGTCTACACCCTCACCCAGCACGCGCTGACGCTCATGGGCGCCCGGGGACAGGGCCGCATCGTGTACGTCTCCAGCGCCGTGGCCGACGGGCCGCCCGCCCCGGGCATGGCCGCCCATGGCACCGCCAAGGCCGCCCTGAACACCTTCGCGCGCTTCGTTGCCTACGAGGCCGGTTCGCTCGGCATCAACGTCAACGTCGTGGCGCCAGGTTACGTCCGCACCGAGAGCAGCGCGCGCATGCCGCAGGAGTTCCAGCGGCGGCTGGCGGAGAACACGCCCCTGGGACGTGTCGCGGAGCCGGAGGACGTGGCTCGGGTGATCGCGATGCTCGTCGGCGAGGAGGCCGGTTTCGTCACCGGCGAGGTGCTCACCGTCGACGGTGGGCACAGCGTGGCACGACGGTAGAGGAAAATACGTGCCCATGGGTGACACGCAGACCGACAGGCCGCGCGGCCGCCGACGGGAGGCGGACCGCAACGACGCCCGCCTCATGCAGGCCGCGCGCGAAGTCTTCGCCGAGCTCGGCTGGGACGCCCCCGTCTCGGAGATCGCCCGCCGGGCCGGCATCGGCATGGGCAGCCTCTACCGCCGTTACCCCAGCAAGGAACTGCTGGCTCAGCGGATGCGCATCGTGGGGATGGAACAGCTCGCCAGCCAGGTACGCACAGCCCTCGCCGAGGAGCCCGACCCCTGGGCGGCCTTCGCCCGCTTCCTGCGAGACGTGCTCTCGGCCCAGGGTGCGGGCGGTCCGCTGCTCCCGCTGGTGGGCGGCCGGCTGCCGGCCACGGACGAGATCGTGGCCGCCGCCGCCCAGCTCCGGGCCGCCCTCGACGACCTGGTGGACGGCGCCCACCGCGCAGGCGTGCTGCGCGCCGACTTCACCTCCGCCGACGTCCCCTTGCTGCTCGAACACCTCACCGCGCGGATCCCCGTCACCGACGAGCGCGCCACCGCGCTCCACTTGCGATACCTGGACCTGATCCTCGCCGGGTTGCGCACGTCGACCACCGATGAGCCCACCGCGTTGCAGAGCCCGGCTCCGGATTGGGCGGAACTCAGCGAGCTGTGGAACGCCTCTGAGGGCTGAGCCCCGCGCCCCCATAATGAATGCAGTGCCCACGCGCTTTCTGCTCCGCCGCCCTGCGCTTTTCCCTTCTCTCGCCGAGGGACCAACCGGATCCCCGGTAAATGGCATGCCGGGGAAAATTTCTTCCCCCTCACAACGCGCCCCTCCGATGCAATGCTTGATCACGCGGCGAGCATGACATTCGAGAAGCCGCGTGACCATGTGCCGTTTCAGGGCCTCCATCCGATGCACCTCCGCAAGGAGAGAACTATGTCCGACTCCCCGAACATCGCCCTCCTCCGTCGGCTCTACGAATCCGGAATGGCCCCGGAAGCAACCGCCGAGATCATGGCGCCTGACCTCGTCTGGGACATCACCCCGGGGTTTCCGAACAGCGGCGTGTACCACGGCTGGGACAGCGCGGCGAAGGACTTCTTCGGCGAGATGATGCCGAACTACGAGTCCTTCGGCGCGGTGCCCGAGGAGTTCTACGCGGACGACCAAGGACACGTCTTCGTGTACGGGCATTACCACGCCGAGACGAAGACCGGGAACAAGGCAGACGTCCGCTTCATCCATCTATGGACCATCCGTGACGGCAAGGCCGTACGGATGCAGCAGGCCGCCGACAGCCACATCCTTCAGGAAGCCCTCAAGGGCTGACCGAGCACCGGGAGTCCCTCATGGCGAAGATCCTCTTCGTGATCACCGCGTCCGACCACTGGACGCTGGCCGATGGAACCCGGCAGCCCGCCGGCTTCTGGGCCGAAGAAGCGCTCGGCCCGTACCAGGTCTTCAAGGAGGCCGGGTACGAGATCGCCGCCGCCACACCCGCAGGTGTGCCGCCCACGGCGGACGCGCTCAGCCTCAGCCCGGAGTTCAACGGCGGTGAGGAAGGCGCGCAGCGCATGCGGACCGCACTGCGCGAGGCGACCGAGCTGGCCCAGCCGCTGTGCATCGAGGACGTGAACGTCGACGACTACGAGGCCGTCTTCTACCCGGGCGGCTGGGGCCCGATGGAGGACCTGCCCCACAACACCGAGTCCGGAAAACTACTCACCGAGTGGCTCGCCTCGGGAAAGCCGGTGTCCCTGGTGTGCCACGGCCCCGCGGCGATCCTGGCCACCATCGGTCCGGACGGGACGTCCCCGTTCACCGGCTACCGCCTGACCGGCCTCTCCAACGCCGAGGAGAAGCAGAACGGTCTCGCGGACCGCGCAAAGTGGCTGCTGCAGGACCGCCTCGTGGGCGAGCTCAAGGCGGACTACCGCGAGGCCGAGCCGTTCACCCCGCATGTCGAGGTCGACCGCACCCTGCTCACCGGCCAGAACCCGGGCTCGGCGGTTCCGCTGGCCCAGGAGCTGCTCAAGGCACTGAGCTGACGCCGCAGCGGTGCGCTCACTCGGCGGCCAGGTCGCGCTCAGCATGCGCGACCTGGCCGCCGAGTCTCATCGTATGCGATTAGAAGGGTCGAAACCGTGTGAACTTCTCACGCTGGTCGAACGCAACGTAGGAAGAATCCTTCCCCCTCACAACGCCTGACCTCTGTGCGACGCTGGAGATGATGAACCGCAACCCGCACCTGAACGAGCTGGGAGAGTTCCTCAAGGCCCGCCGTGCCGAGCTCAGCCCCGAGGAGGTCGGGCTGCGCGCTGGCCAACGGCGGCGTGTGCACGGTCTGCGCCGCGAGGAAGTGGCCCTTCTGGCCGCGATCAGCACCGAGTACTACGCGCGGATCGAGCAGGGCCGTCTCCAGGCGTCGAGTCCCCTGCTGAACGAGATCGCCCAAGTGCTCCGCCTCAACGAGGACCAGCGCACCTACATGTTCGAGCTCGCGGCGAAGGAGACGGTGCGCACGCCCAGGGCAGGCGAGCGCCAGCAGGTGGACACCCAACTACGGCGCATGCTGGACGATCTCACCGCCACTCCGGCGTTCGTGATCGGCCGGCGGACCGACATCCTGGCCTGGAACCAGCTCGCCGCCGCCCTGTGGACCGATTTCGGGCGCTACCCGGAGCAGGAGCGCGTGTTCGTCCGGCTGCTGTTCGCCGAACCCTGGATGCGCGAGCTGTACGCGGACTGGGAAGAGGTCACCCGTCTGGCCATCGCCCAGCTGCGCATGGAGAGTGCGCGCTACCCCGGCGACCAGCGCCTCACCGATCTGGTCGAGGAGCTCTCCGCCCTCGACGCGCAGTTCCGGCAGTGGTGGACCGAGCACGACGTCGCCACGCGGGGCAAGGGCACCAAGAAGCTTCGTCACCCGGTGGTCGGGGAGCTGACGCTCGACTGGGACACGCTCACCTGTGCCACGGATCCCGAGCAGCACATCATCGTGTGGACCGCAGCGCCCGGTTCCCCTTCGTACGACGGGTTGCGTCTGCTGGCGTCCTGGGCAGCCGACCAGAAGCGGACGGCGTCCGGCTCCTTCGGGTGAGCCCTTTCCCGAGATGAGCGCGGTCGGATCGGGGGAAGACCCTTCCCCTGGTGAGGGACCGGGCCGGGTACGCGCGGAAGTTCCCGACGCGTCGAGGGGCTCCTCGACGGGGCGCTGCTCGGCGCTCTCACCGCTCGGGCCGTCCGGGGCGGCGGCCGCGTGGTGACGCTGCCGGCTTCGAGGGTCCCGGCGAGCGAGACGTCGTTTCCCGGCGTCCTGGCCCGTGCGCGCCGTTTCGTTACCCAAGGCGTCGAGCCGATCGCCGTGTTCCGCTACGCCCGTCAGCGCGCCAGGCTCGACCGGCTCCGGCAGCAGGTGGAGGAGGGCCGGATCTCCCTCCACCTCGCGAGGACGTTTCCGGCCGGCGGAACGGGCCGCCGAGGCCCCTCGGCTGCTGGCGGCCGGCGGCGTGAGGGGCCGGCTCGTCCTGACCTTCTGAGTGCACCTCAAGCCGTCACATCCCGTTCCGGCTCGTACGGATCGGCCGTCCACGACGCAAGGAGGCGTAGTCCGTCATGGGACGGCGTCCCATGCTCCGCGGTCAGGATCACCAACTGCTGCGTGGGGTCGGCCGAGCAGGTCAGGCTGTCCCAGTCGAGCGTGAGGTCGCCGACGACCGGGTGGCGCAGCCTCTTGGTGCCCACCCGCAGGCCGGCCAGGTGGCGGCCCGCCCACCACCGCCGGAAGTCGGCGTCCGCCACCGACAACTCGCCGACGAGCGCCGTCAATCCGGGTTCCCCGGGGTACCGGGCGGCCAGCAGGCGCAGTTGCGCGACGCAGCTCCGGGCGACCGTACTCCAGTCAAGGCAGAGGTCGCGGAAGGCGGGCTCGGTGAAGAGCAGCCGGGCGTAGTTGCGCCTTTTCTCCGGGACCCGATGGAAGTCGGTGAAGAGAGCGGCCGCCAGGGAGTTCCAGGCCAGGATGTCCATGTGCCGGCCCAGGACCAGCGCGGGAGTCGCCGACAGCTCGTCCAGAAGACGCTTCAGTTGCGGCTCGACCTTCTGCGCCGGTCGGCGGCACGGCACGCAGTCTCCCCGTGCGGCCAGCTCGAACACGTGGTCCCGCTCGGCATCGTCAAGATGCAGGACCCTGACGAGCGTCGCGAGCGCCGGCCTCGACACGGGGGCACGCCCCTGTTCCAGACGCGCGTAGCAGTCGGTGCCGAGCCCCGCCAGCTGAGCGACCTCCTCACGGCGCAGCCCCGTCACCCGCCGAGGTGCCCCGGACTCGGGCAGGCCCACGGTGCGCGGGCTGAGTCGGGCCCGGCACGCCTTGAGGAATTCCCCCAGTTCAACCAAAGGCGCTTTGCTGTACATAGCAGCCAGTGTGGCAGCATTCGATCGAAAGGTGAGGGGGAAGGATTTCTCCCAGGGTTGAAGCAATCAGGCTTGATTTCAACGACTGAGCGACGTCCACGACGTGAGAACGCGCAGCCCCTCATGCGAGGGAGTGTCGGGCTCAGCCGTCCAGACGACGATTTCCTGGTCGGGATCCGTGCCGCAGGCGAGGGCGTCCCGGTCCAGGACGAGTTCCCCGGCGACGGGATGGTGGAACTTCTCCCTGCCCATGCTGCGCGACGCCACGTGACGACTCCCCCACCAGCGCCCGAAGTCCGTGTCCTGCACGGAGAGCTCACCCACCAGCCCGGTCAGCCGCGGATCGTCCGGGTACGTGGTAGCCAGCATGCGCAGATGTGACACCCACTCACGGGCGACGGTCCGCCAGTCCGCGTACAGCGTCCGCATGGCAGGGTCGCTGAACAGGATGCGGACATAGTTCCGCTCCGTCTCCGGCACCTTCGCGAAATCGGTGAGCAGGGCGGCTGCGAGGGGATTCCACGCCAGGACGTCCATGCGGCGACCGATCACCACGCTGGGGGTCGCGGTGAGATCGTCGAGCAGGCGGCGCAGCTGCGGTTGCGCCTTCTGTGCGGCCTGACGGCTCGGGCGAGCCGCCTGGCGACCGGCCAGCTCGAAGAGGTGGTCCCGCTGGTCGTTGTTCAGGTGCAGGACCCTGACGAGAGCCGCCAGCACCGGCGCGGACGGCTGGATACGACCCTGCTCCAGCCGTGTGTAGTGGTCGGTGCTGATGGCGGCGAGCAGGGCGACCTCCTCCCTGCGCAGGCCGGGCACACGTCGCGGGCCACCAGTCTCGGGCAGACCGACGGTGCGCGGGCTCAACCCGGCCCGACGCTCCTTGAGAAATTCTCCCAGCTCGTTCACCTGCGCGTCGCTGGTCATGCCGGCCAGTCTCGCACCGCCCCGTCCTGACGAGGGGGGGAAGGATTCTTCCCTGGATAAGCCTTGCCTGGGGTGGAATTCTCCCCCTTGCGGGCTCACGCGATGGTGGCAGGGTCGAAGACGTGGTCGGCGAGCACGGTCGGCCTGCGGAAAGACTTCAACCGAACAGGCGGGCTGTCAAACCCTGAGTTCGGAATTGCTTGCCGAATATCACTCACATTCCGTGTTTCCAAGGGGCTTGCGGAGGAGGCGAGCGAAGACAGCGAGGACCGATGTCACGTCCCCCGGTCTCCACGCCCGGTGGTCTGGCCCAGAGCGGCTTCGCCGTCCTTTCCTTCCACACTGCTCACCGGGGCGTGAGGACGTCGGCCCCGACCGCATCGGTGTGCGGCTCGCTGACGCTCTTCGGTGAGCCTGCACGTGAACCAGCTCCCGGCCGCAGGCCGGGCGACCCGAATCCCTTTCGAACACGCAAGGAGCACCACCCCATGACCGAACGGAAGAAGTTCGCACCGCCGGCGATCCAGGAATTCGCCCCGAAGCTCGCCGAGGTGACCGACACGGTCCTGTTCGGCGACATCTGGGAACGACCGGGCCTGTCCCCGCGCGACCGCAGCCTGGTCACCGTCACCGCTCTGGCCGCCTTGTACCGCAACGACCAGCTCGACTTCCACCTCGGCAAGGCGCTGGAGAACGGCGTGACCAAGGACGAGCTGGTGGAGGCCCTGACCCATCTGGCCTTCTACGCCGGATGGCCCAACGCGATGACCGCGGTGACCCAGCTCAAGGCGATCGTGGAGAAGTCGGAGCAGTCGGGCTGAGGCATCGCCCCCACCAAGGGAAAGACACACCATGGAACTGCTGAAGCAGCCCCCGACCATGAAGCTGCCTGCCGAATGGTTCACCGGCGACGCCTACGCCGACGTGATCCACCGTGGCGAGGAGCCCTCTCGGATGCGGGCCAACATGGTCCGGTTCACTCCTGGCGCCCGCACCGCCTGGCACACCCACGGCCTGGGCCAGACCCTCTACATCGTCGAGGGCATCGCGCTGGTGCAGTCCCGTGGCGGCAACGTCATCGAGGCCCACCCCGGAGACGTCATCCACACGCCCCCGGGTGAGCAGCACTGGCACGGTGCCGCGCCCGACCAGTTCATGACCCACCTCGCCCTGTGGGAGACGGACGACGCCACCTGGCTCGAGCACGTCTCGGACGACGCGTCCAACGGACCGCGCGCCAGCGCCCGTACCCGCCCCTGACACCACGCCAGATCCGACGCGACCTGAGAGAGCATCATGCGAGCCACCATCATCCACGCGCCTGGTGACATCCGGGTGGAGAACGTTCCCGAACCGAAGATCGTCGCACCGACGGACGCCGTCATCCGTACCGTCGCCACCTGCGTGTGCGGCTCCGACCTGTGGAGCTACCGGGGCATCAACCCAGTCATCGAGCCGCAGCCGATCGGCCACGAGTACGTCGGCATCGTCGAGGAGGTCGGCAGCGACGTATCCAACGTCAGGCCCGGCCAGTTCGTCATCGGCTCCTTCATCGCCTCCGACAACACCTGCCCGGTCTGCCGGGCCGGCTACCACACCTCCTGCCAGCACCGTGACTTCCCCAACGGCTGCCAGGCCGAGTACGTCCGCATCCCCCTCGCCGACGGCACCCTCGTCGCCACCCCGGAGCAGCCGGCCTCAGAGCTGGTCCCGAATCTGCTGACCCTCTCCGACGTCATGGGCACCGGCTGGTACGCCGCCAAGGCGGCCGAGGTCGAGCCGGGTTCGACGGCCGTGGTCGTGGGTGACGGTGCCGTGGGCCTGTGCGGTGTCATCGCGGCGAAGGAACTGGGTGCCGAACGCATCATCGCCATGAGCCGGCACGCATCCCGGCAGAAGCTGGCCCTGGAGTTCGGTGCCACCGACATCGTCACCGAGCGCGGCGAGCAGGGCGTCGCCCGCGTCAAGGAGCTGACGAACGGCATAGGCGCCGACTCGGTCCTGGAGTGCGTCGGCACCCAGGAGTCGATGCACCAGGCCCTGCAGTCCGCACGCCCGGGTGGAAACGTCGGCTTCGTCGGCATGCCTCACGGCGTGCAGATCGACGGCCAGGAACTCTTCTTCTCCCACGTCGGTCTACGCGGCGGCCCTGCGCCCGTGCGCGCCTACCTTCCCGACCTGATCGACCGCGTCGTCAGCGGCCGTATCAACCCGGGCAAGGTCTTCGACCTCACCCTGCCCCTGGACGAGGTCGCCGAAGGCTACAAGGCCATGGACGAGCGCCGTGCCATCAAGGCGCTGCTGCGTCCGTGACATGAAGCCCGGCGGTGGCGGGTGCGGGATGAGCCGTGCCCACCACCGCCGCCGCCACCGAGCGGTGAGCGCCCGCCCACCGCAGCCCAGCAGAAACGGACCGACCGCCATGACCAGCGAGGCGATCGCCACCGTCGAGGCGTACTTCAAGGCGCTCGGTACGCGCGACATGGAACGGATCCTCCCCCACTTCGCTCCCGATGCGACCTGGACGATCCCCGGTGATCCGGCCCTGACGCCATGGGCTGGGCGCCGCAGCGGGCCGGAGGAGATCCGGCAGTCTCTCGCCGCGTTCTTCGCGGCCGTCGAGCCGCTCGCATTTGAGCTGCGCTCCTTGGTGGAGACCGACGGACAGGTCCTGGTACCGGGCCGGTACGCCTCCCGGTTCCATCCCTCGGGGCAGGTGCTCGAAAGCGAGATGATCCTGCGCTTCACCATCGCCGACGGCCTGATCACCGACTACCGCGTCTTCGAGGACTCGCTCGGCATCACCCGTAGCTACCTCGGTGCGCCTCCCACCCCAGGTCCCGCCTGACCGCAGGTCTTCCGAAACCCCTCGACAGCAACGCATCGGTACCTACGCCTTCCTCGGTCTCAGGAGCCCCCGCATGTCCGTTCGGCGCCTTGCCTGCAGCCCATGGCGACATCCCGCACGGCCTGCGCGAAAGCCTGACCATCACCGCGGTCATGGCCTTCGTCGGTGTTGCGGCGAATCTCTTCCCGAGGCCGGCCCGACGACCCTGACGAGCCCCCTCGCGTACTCACCGGATCAAGGAGATCGGAGACACACTCATGACGGCATGGACGAGCGATGACCTCAACCGCATCGCCACCGCTGACGAGTTGGAGATGGCACCGCTCAGGCGCAACGGCACCCTACGGAGGCCGGTGCCGATCTGGGTCGTGCGCGACGGTGACGACCTTTACGTCCGCTCCTTCCGAGGCGCGGATGGCGGCTGGTGGCGTACGGCGCGTGCGAGCCACGAGGGGCACATCCGCTCCGGCAGAGTCGACAAGGACGTCACCTTCGTGGAGGTGCAGGACGACGAGATCAACGACCGTATCGACACGGCGTACCGCATCAAGTACGGCCGTTTCGGCGGCGCCTACGTCGACCCCATGGTCGCCGCACGCTCCACGACGCTGCGGCTGATCCCCCGATGAGCAGGACGATCCCGATGAGCAAGACGATCCCCGCGGAAGCCGCTGAACCCCCACCAACAGCTGGTCCAGCACAGGAGTAAGCGCCATGCTCGGTCTTGAACTCGTCGTCGTCCTGGGCGCGGCCGTGCTGCTGGGCAATGCCCTGGGGCAGCGCTTCGGTGTCGCGCCGCCCGTCGTCCTACTGATCGTGGGCGCCCTCATCGGGCTCGTGCCGGCCGTCCGCCAAACCCAACTCCCGCCCGAAGTTGTGCTGTTGCTCTTCCTCCCCGTGCTGCTGTACTGGGAGAGCCTGACCACGTCCATGCGGGAGATCCGTTCGAACCTGCGCGGCATCGTCCTGCTCAGCACGGTCCTGGTGATCCTCACCGCGTGGGCCGTCGCGGCCGCCGGGCACGCGCTCGGACTGCCGTGGGGGCCGGCGTGGGTTCTGGGCGCGGCCGTGGCGCCCACCGACGCGACCGCGGTCGGCGCGCTGGCCGGTTCCCTGCCGCGCCGTGAGGTCACCGTGCTCCGGGCGGAGAGCCTCGTCAACGACGGCACGGCGCTGGTCATCTACGGGCTGGCGGTCGGCATCACCGTCGGCGAGGAGCACCTCACCCTTCCGCACGTCGGAGCGCTGTTCCTGCTGGCTTACGGCGGCGGGGCCGCGGTCGGCGTGGCGGTCGCCTGGGTCAACATGAACCTGCGGCGCCGCCTGGACGATCCCCTGCTGGGCAATCTCGTCATGATCCTGGCACCGTTCACGGCCTATCTGCTCGCCGAACTGATCCACGCCTCGGGTGTCCTCGCGGTCGTCGTGAGCGGGTTGATCATGGCCCAGGTGGCTCCGAGCCTGATCCGGGCCGACCACCGACGCCAGGCGTTGGCGTTCTGGCCGCTGGCGACCTTCATCATCAACGGCGCCCTGTTCGTCCTGGTGGGAGTGGAACTCCAATACACCCTCCGCCACTTGAGCCGCGCGGATCTGCAGGATGCACTGATCGCCGTGGGTGTGGTCAGCACGGTGCTGGTCCTCGTCCGGTTCGCGTTCCTGTTCTCCTCCGCCTACCTGATCCGCCTGATCGACCGACGTCCACAGCAGCGGCTGCGGAGGATCAGTCACCGGGCACGCACCGTCAGCGGCTTCGCCGGCTTCCGGGGCGCGGTGTCGCTGGCCGTGGCGCTCTCCGTACCGGAGACCGTCGACTCGGGCGCCCCCTTCCCCGACCGCGCCTTCATCGTCTTCGTCACCTCCGGCGTCATCGTGGTGACCCTCGTCGTGCAGGGACTGCTGCTGCCGGGCGTGGTGCGCTGGGCCCGGCTGCCCCGGGACACCTCCGTCGACGAGGAGCAGATCCTCGCCGAGACCACGGCGACCGAGGAAGCCGTCAAGGCGCTCCCGGAACTCGCCGCCGAACTGGGCACCACTCCCAAGGTCACGGAGTGGCTGCGCCAGGAGTACGAGGCCCACCTGGCGACCGTACGGGCCGAAGGCGCCGGCACCGACGAGGATCCCGCTCTGCTCCACAACCGCCACTACACCGACCTCCGCCTCGCCCTCATCGCCCACAAGCGTGCAACCGTCGTCCGCCTGCGCGACGAACAGAGGATCGACGACACCGTGCTGCGCCGCCTCCAGACCGCCCTGGACTACGAAGAGGTGCGGCTGGCCGGACGCGAGCAGGTGGAGTGAGCCGAGCCGCCTCGACGACACCACACACCAGAAGGGACCTCCCGTCATGTCCACCAGCCTCATCGACGTCCACGCCCATCTCCTCCCCGACTTCTACGTCCAGCAGGCGACGGCAGCCGGCCACGGCCACCCCGACGGCATGGGCGGCTGGCCGTCATGGTCCGTGCAAGCCCACCTGGACCTGATGGACCGCAACGGCATCGAGACCGCGATGCTGTCCATGTCCTCGCCCGGCGTGCACTTCGGCGACGACAAGGCGGCACGCCTCCTCGCCCGCCGCGTCAACGAGTACACCGCCGAACTGGCCCGGGGCCACCCGGGTCGCTTCGGCACCTTCGCCTCGCTGCCCCTTCCCGACGTGGAAGGATCCTTGGAGGAGATCGCCTTCGCCTTCGACAGACTCGACGCCGACGGCGTGGCCCTGCTGACCCACACGCACGGGGTGTATTTGGGCGACCAGCGCCTGGAGCCGGTGTTCGCCGAACTGGACCGCCGCCGGGCCGTCGTCTTCCTGCACCCCACCTCACCGGTGTGCTGGGAACAGTCCGCACTCGGCAGACCGCGGCCGATGGTCGAGTACATCTTCGACACGGCCCGTACCGTCACCGACATGGTGACGGCGGGCGTCCTGACACGTCACCCGAACATCAAGGTGATCGTCCCGCACTGCGGCGGTGCGGTGCCCGTCCTCGCTGATCGCATCAACGAGTTCATGAGCCTGTTCCTGCAGTCGCAGCAGCCGCCCACGTTGGACGCGGTGCAGCAACTGCGCGGCCTGTACTACGACATGGCGGGCACCGCTTTCCCACGCCACGTGCCGGCGCTGTTGAAGCTCGTCGACCCGGACCGCGTGCTCTTCGGCAGTGACTACTGCTGGACGCCGTCCCCGCTGGCCGACGCGCACATCGCGGCGATCGACGCCGCCGAGCCGCCGGCGGAAGACGCCACGTGGCGGTCGCTCACGACGGCGAACGCCAAGCGGGCCTTCCAGAGCACCTCGTGATGAACCACGGCAAGCCGCGTGCCGACGCGATCATGAAGCCTGCGCCGCCGGTCCGGCGGCGAACCACGTCTCCAGGGCCCAGGTCCGAGGTGTCTGCCCGGCGAAGGCGTCACGCGGCGCCGTCCAGTCCCTCAGGCGCCCTCTCGATCGTGGACGCCAGAGAGCGCAGAGCCTCGTGCGTGGGGCTTCCTGGCTCCGAGGTCCACACGACGAGCTGCTGGTCGGGATCCTCGGCGCACATGAAGGTGGACCGCTCGAGGGCCAGGTCGCCGGCCACGGGATGCCGGAGCAGCCTCGTGCCGCCGGCCCGCACGGCGACATCGTGCGAGGTCCACCACAGGCGGAAATGCGCATCCAGCGCGGAAAGTTCTTCGACGAGGGCTGTCAGTCGAGGGTCGTCAGGGTTTCGGCTGCTGTCCATACGCAGGTGGCACAGGGCCAGGCGAGCCATGTCCTCCCAGTCCCGGTACAGCACGCGGATGGCGGGCTCGGTGAACACCAGGCGCACGTAGTTCCGCTGTTCCTCCGGAACACGTCCGAAGTCCATCACCAGGGCGGCGGCCATGGCGTTCCACGCCAGCAGGTCCGTGTTGCGCCCGATGACGAAGCCCGCGGTCAGGGAGAGGTCGTCGAGCAGGTGCTGCATCTGCGGCTGGACTCGTTGGCGAACGCTCCGGCTGACAGTGGGCGAGGCCGTCTTCCCTGCGAGGGTCAGGAGGTACTCGCGCTGATCGCCGTCAAGGCGGAGCGCCTGCGCGAGCACGTCGAGGACGGCCGCCGACGCCTGGACGCGTCCCTGCTCGAGCCGGGTGTAGTAGTCGGTACTGATCGCGGCCATCCGAGCGACTTCCTCACGCCGCAGGCCGGGAACACGCCGGGGCTCACCGTTGTCGGGCAGCCCTGCCCTGCCGGGACTCAGCTGGGCACGGCGCGCCTTGAGGAAAGCACCCAGTTCCTCCAGGCCCGGATCGCGTCGCACACCCACAGCATCGCACCTTGCCGCGATCCCGCGCCCCAAACGCCCCTTCACCACCAGCCCCGTCCTCACCTGGAGGTCGAGACGCCGGGCGAAGGGCACGGGGTGACCCCCCGCCATCGCCGAGGGCCTCCGCAAGCACCCCCCTGAGCAAGATCTCCCTTGCAGGGGGCGGCCAACGGTTGCCCCAGCGGCCAACTCGCTGGTCATGCCCCGACCACGGCTGTGGTGCTGGAAAGCGGCCCGCCTCGGCGCGCCGGCACCGCCAGCGGCGTGTTCGAAACCGGCAGGCAGGTCAGCGGCGCCCAGGCCGCAGACGTCTTCGGCACCCTGCTCGCCGCCCGCTCCAGGGCACAGACGCTCATCAGTGCAGGACGATCACCGCTGTAGTGGTGATCGCCCTGCGGATTCGGCCCTGCCGGCGTGGACAACTTCGTCGTGGTGCAGCACGTACAGGCGCCCTGCGGCAACAGCCGCAGTCCACCGGTTGCGGTCGGGCGTCCTTCTCGGTCCCAGGCGGGCAGCGGCCCGAACAGGGCATATTGGAGCTCTTACCGCGTCGGCGGACGGTCAGCGGCGCTCATACCGGTGGGAAGCCGAGGCGTGTAGTGCTTCTCAAGCGCGGCGATTTCTTCCTCCGTCAAGGTGATGTCGAGGGCCGCGGCGGCATCCACCAGTTGTCGCGGTTTGGAGGCCCCGACGATCGGGGCGCTGACAACTGGATTCGCCAGGACCCACGCGAGCGCAATCGTGGCCATGGACACCCCGCGTGCCTGGGCTACGGACTGCACTTCGTTGACGATTTTCCGATTCGACTCGTCTTCGATGAACAGGCGCCCGTACGCGGGATCGCTTTCGGATCGATGGGTCTCCTCGCCCCATGGCCGGGTGAGCCGACCGCGTGCCAGCGGGCTCCAGGGAATGCTCCCGACACCTTGATCGGCGAGCAGGCCGAACATCTCCCGTTCCTCCTCGCGCATGAGGAGGTTGTACTGGTCCTGCATGGACACGAACCGTGTCCACCTGTGCAGGTCAGCGGTGTACTGCAGCTTGGAGAACTCCCAGGCCAGCATCGACGATGCGCCGATGTAGCGCACCTTGCCCGCCTTCACGACGTCGTGAAGTGCCTCCATCGTCTCCTCGGCGGGCGTCTCGTAGTCGAGGCGATGGATCTGGTAGAGATCCACGTAGTCGGTGCCGAGCCGGGTCAGCGACGCGTCGATCTGCTCCATGATCGCCTTGCGTGACGTTCCGGAGCCACCTGGGCCGGCGTGCATCGGGTAGAAGACCTTGGTGGCGAGCACGATGTCCTCGCGGCGCGAGTACTTCTTCATCGCGCGCCCGACAATTTCTTCCGAGGTGCCGAAGCTGTAGGCGTTGGCGGTGTCCCAGAACGTGATGCCCAGTTCGACAGCCTGCCGGAAGACCGGCTCCGATTCCTCGTCACCAAGCGCCCATTTACTGAAACCACTCGAGGTGTCCCCGAAAGTCATACAGCCGAGCGCGAGACGACTGACAACGAGCCCCGAGGTTCCAAGTCGCGTGTATTCCATAGATACTCCAGTTGAAGAAAATGGCCAATTCTGCGGACAGCAGCCGACCCAGGCGGCCACCAGAGCAACGGGCCTCGTCCTTGGCCTCGCGGTACTCGGTCAAGCAGCCGCCCTTGACGCCATGCTCACCGAGCTACCAGGCGTACGCTTCGGGAGCCTCGCCTCCGGGCCCCGGCCAGATCTCGTCGAGCTGCCGAAGAGTCTCCGGCGACAGGGTCAGGTGCGGGGCCCGGAGTGCCTGGTGCAGCTGGTCGGGGGTCCGCGGCCCGACGATGGTGGCCGCGACCGCAGGGTTGTGCAGCAGCCAGGCGAGAGCGACGTCCGCCGGTCGCTCGCCGAGGTCCGCGCACAAGGCTTCGTACCGTTCGAGCTGTGACCGGTACTGCTCGACAGTGGCCAGGAAGTCGGGAGACGAGCGTCGACCGCTGTCGGCCTTCTGCAGAGCGCCGCCGAGCAGGCCACCGCCCAGCGGGCTCCACGGGATCAGGCCTAGGCCGTAGTGGCGCAGCGCTGGGATCAGTTCGAGTTCGACCGTGCGGGCGTTGAGGTTGTAGAGGCTCTGTTCGCAGACCAGGCCGAGGAAGTGCCGCTTGCCGGCTTCCTGCTGGGCCGTGGCGATGTGCCAGCCGGCGAAGTTGCTGCTGCCGATGTAGGTGACCTTGCCCTCACGGACGAGTTGCTCCATGGCCTGCCAGATCTCGTCCCACGGTGTCGAACGGTCGATGTGGTGCATCTGGTACAGGTCGATGTGGTCGGTCCGCAGCCGTCGGAGGCTGTCTTCGGCAGCCTTGCGGATCTTGTGAGCGGAGAGGTACTTGTCGTTCGGACCGGTGCCCATGGGCTGGTAGAGCTTGGTCGCCAGCACGATCTGGTCGCGCCGGCCACCGCCCTGGGCCAGCCACCGGCCGATGATCTCTTCGGAGAGGCCGTAGCCCACTTCCATGTCGGGCGACTGCGGGCCGCCGTACACGTCGGCGGTATCGACGAAGTTGATGCCTTCCTCAACTGCCCGGTCGAGTATGGCGAAACCGGTGGACTCGTCGGTGACCCAGCCGAAGTTCATGGTTCCCAGGCCGAGCTTGCTCACCTTCAGACCCGTCCGGCCGAGGTGGTTGTACGTCATCGTCATCGGTGGTTCTTCCATCTGGTAGCGGCAGTACGTCGTGTACAGACCGCGCGGAGGAAGTCACGACGGCTGCCCTCTGGTTCCGCAGCCGAGGAGCCGGCTTCGTGGTCGGCGTACCGCCTGAGTGGCCTACAGCTGCGTCGTCGCCCGCTGGCCTCGATGCTGGCGGTCGTGACACCTCCTGTACGCGGACGCCCATACGGAGCAAGGGGGCACCGCAGCGATCTCACCCCTCGCGGTCCCGGTCAGGCCAGCGTCGCAATGTCGATCACGAACCGGTAACGCACCTCGGAGGACAGGACTCGCTCGTACGCCTCGTTGATCTGATCAACCGAGATGGTCTCGATCTCCGCGCCGATGCCGTGCTCGCCGCAGAAGTCCAGCATCTCCTGCGTCTCCCGGATCCCGCCGATCGACGAGCCGGCGTACGACCGGCCACGCGCGAGGAGGGAGAACACGTTCAGCGACAACGGTTCTGCCGGAGCACCGACGCTGACCATGGTGCCGCCGACGGTCAGCAGGGAGAGGTAGGCATCGACGTCGAGCTTGGCACTCACCGTGTTGACGATGAGGTCGAAGGTGCCCGCCAGCTCATCGAACGTGGCAGGGTCGCTCGTGGCGTAGTAGTGGTCCGCGCCCAAGCGAAGGCCGTCGTCCATCTTCTTCAACGACTGGGACAGGACGGTGACTTCCGCACCCATCGCGTGCGCGAACTTCACGCCCATGTGCCCGAGTCCGCCGAGCCCGACGACGGCCACCTTCTTGCCAGGGCCGGCGCCCCAGCGGTGCAACGGCGAGTACGTGGTGATTCCCGCGCACAGCAGCGGGGCGGCCTCGTCCAGGGCGACGCCGGCGGGGATACGAACGACGAAGTCCTCGTCAACGACGACGTGGGTGGTGTATCCCCCTTGGGTGGGGGTGCCGTCCCGGTCCACGGAGCCGTAGGTGAGCGTCGTGCCGTTGAGGCAGTACTGCTCCTCGCCCTTGAGGCAGGAGTCGCAGGTGCGGCACGAGTTGACCATGCAGCCGACGCCGACGCGGTCGCCGACGGCGTGCTTCGTGACCTCGGAACCGACTTGGGTGACGACTCCGGCGATCTCATGCCCGGGAGCCACGGGGTAGTGCACCGGGCCCCAGTCGCCACGCACGTGGTGGATGTCCGAGTGGCAGATGCCGGCGTACTCGATCTCGATGAGGACATCGTGCGGGCCCACGTCACGGCGCTCGACGGTGGCCTGAGAGAGCTGTTCGGTCGCGGACGTAGCGACGTACGCGTTGACGGTGAACACGATTCTCCAAACGGGGACGGAACTGGGTCGTGGCCGTAGCAATCACGGTTGTCGCAGCATGACTGTAGGCAAGATTTGCCGCCACGGATCGTTTTTGGGGACCTAGCAATCGCCGGATCGATGCATGCGGCATTCGTCCGGACGCGAGAATTCATGCCGCAGCCGATGCTGCCATACATATAAAGCTTGCACGCTCGACCACCCGTGTACAGGGGAAGGATTCATCCTGGGAAAGATCCTTCCCCCCTTCAGGATCGAGTGCCTGGGTACGATGACTGATGGCTCTGCGCGAGAAATTCATTAGGCCTCGCCATGTCACACCGCGAGAAGTGAGGAAACGGCCGGATGAAAGTCATTGGACTGAGCGAGTTCGGCGGACCGGAAGTGCTGCAGTCGTTCGAACTCCCCGACCCGCGCCCTGGAGCCGAGGAGGTGCGGCTCCGTGTTCACGCCGCCGGAGTGAATCCGGTAGACGCAATGGTCAGGTCCGGGCAGCTGGAGCAGATGTACCAGGGCCTCACTCCGCCCTTCGTCCCCGGGATGGAGGTCGCCGGTACCGTCGAAGAGGTGGGCGGCGATGTCGACCCTCGCTGGGGCCTGGTGCCGGGCGCACGCGTCGTGGGATTCGTCGACAACGCCGGGAGGCACGGCGGTTACAGCGAATATCTCGCCCTTCCCGCGCGGTCCGTGGCCGTCGCTCCCTCGAATGCCTCCACCGCCGATGCGGCCTGTTTCCTCAACAATGCGCTCACCGCTCACAATGTGCTCGATGCATTCCGGCTGCCAGAAGGCGCCGCCCTCTTGGTGACAGGCGCTGCGGGATCGGTCGGCGGATACCTCGTGGAACTCGGCGCCGCGGCGGGCCTTCACGTCGTGGCCGTCGCGGCAGAGGACGACGCCGACCTCCTGCGCTCACTCGGCGCGCACGTGTTCATACCGCGCGGCCCCGACACCGCCCACCGGGTGCTCGAAGAGCTCGGTACTCCGGTGGACGCGGTGGCTGATGCCGCCTTGCTGCACGAACAGATCGCTCCCGCCGTGCGTGACGGCGGCCAGATCGGCATCCTGCGCTTCTGGGACGGCGATCCAGGGCGCGGAATCAAGGTGAAGCACCTCAACGTGCGAGAACGGCGGACGGACCGGGACGCGATCGTACGTCTGCGCGACCAGGTCGAAGACGGCACCGTCACGTTGCGCGCCGCCATGTCCTTCGACGCGGATGACGCGGTTGCCGCCCATACCCGGCTCGAGCAGGGCGGCCTGCGCGAACGGATCGTCCTCGAATTCGACGACGCCATGTGGCAGCCCGGCTCATCAGGCACCACTTCGCTCACCTGGAAGCCCTGAACACCGGCTGCCTCCACCCTCTGCCTTGCCCATTCACCGTCTCGAAACCGGCGACGCGACGCCAGAAACCGACCGCACGCTCAGGCGCCATGGGCCGCCAAGAGACGCAGGACGCTGCGGCCAGCCGTCCTGCGCTCGGCATCGGCCGGCCGGCGCCAGCCTCGACAAGGAGAAACGATGCACACACGAACGCTCGGACGCGACCTACGGGTCTCCGCCGTCGGCCTCGGCGCCATGGGAATGTCCCAGAGCTACGGGCCGAACCCCGGTGACCGGAGCGACATGATCGCCGTACTCCGTGGCGCCGTCGACCGCGGGGTCACCTTTTTCGACACCGCAGAGGTGTACGGCCCCTACGTCAACGAGGAGCTTGTCGGCGAGGCCCTCGCTCCGGTGCGTGACCAGGTCGTGATCGCCACCAAGTTCGGATTCCGCATCGAGAACGGCACCCCCGCCGGGCTCAACAGCCGGCCCGAGCAGATCCGTGCCGTCGCCGCGGCCTCCCTGAAACGGCTCGGGGTCGAGAGGCTCGACCTGTTCTACCAGCACCGCGTTGATCCGGACGTGCCCATCGAGGACGTCGCCGGCACGGTGGGTGAGCTCGTGCAAGAGGGCAAGGTCCGCTGCTTCGGGCTCTCGGAAGCCAGTGCGGAGACCATCCGGCGTGCCCACTCGGTCCACCCCGTGACGGCAGTGCAGAGCGAGTACTCGCTGTGGACGCGGGATCCGGAGCCGGAGGTCCTGCCGACATGCGCGGCGCTCGGAATCGGATTCGTGCCTTTCAGTCCGCTCGGCAAGGGATTCCTGACCGGCACGGTGGACGCGTCGACCTCGTTCGTGACCGGTGACGTCCGCACGAACATTCCACGGTTCACGGCCGAGAACCGGGCGGCGAACCAGGCCCTCGTCGAGCACATCACCACCCTCGCGCAGGCCAAGAGCGCCACACCCGGGCAGGTCGCACTCGCCTGGCTGCTCGCGCAGCATCCGTGGATCGTTCCGATTCCGGGCACACGACGCATCGCGCGAATCGAGGAGAACACCGGCGCCACCCAGCTGCCGTTGTCCGCCGACGAACTGGCGGACCTCAACGAACTCGCCGGCCGGATCGGGGTTCAGGGAGACCGCTACAACGAGCACCACATGTCGCTGGTCGACAAGTAGCAGACGACGGCGGCAATCCGTGGGCGGGTCCGCACCTCATCAAGGACGACAGGACTCTCCGGCGACCGCGTGCAGAAGCCCCGTCGGACCATGCCGGCGGGGCTTCGTCGTCTCACGGGCGTCGCACGCGCTCGCACGGACGCCCCTATAACGGGGGGGCGCTGGGTACCGTTCTGACCAGGTTGAAGACCTCGCGGGCTGCATACCGCTTGAGGCAACGGATGATCTCACGTCGGGTCTTGCCCTCCTGGGTGCGACGTTCGTAGTACGCCTGGGTGCGGGGATCGAAGCGCAGCCGGGTGAACACGATGCGGTGCAGGGCGGCGTTGGCCTGCCGGTCGCCGCCGTAGTTGAGCCGACGCTCCGCCGGCCCGACGAATACTCGACCGGGCTGACCCCGCACAACGCAGCGAACGACGCCTTAGTGCCCAGCCGCTCGGGATTGTCCCCCATGGTGATCAGCAGGGTGGCAGCACTGTCCGGACCAATACGATGGGGCTTCCAAGGAGAACGGTGTCGTAGTCCTCGAGTGAGGGCAGTTGGCCCTTGACGGCTGGGCGCACGTCATCGTCTTGTTCGCGAACGTTGCGTTGGACGGTCGCGTCGTACTCCCGCGGGTAGGGATCGGCGGCCTCGATGCGGTGTACGCCGCACCGGATGAGACTGCTGATCTTGTGCGCCAGGACCTCGGTGTTGCCGACCCGCAGGGTGGTGCGTCCGCCGTAGTAGTAGTTCTCGCCCGGACGCGAGAAGTAGGCCAGCAACACTCGCCCCGTGCCCGGGGTCGTCGCGGACGACTCCGGGGACGAGATCTGCCCTTCGCTCTCCTGTCCCGCAGGCGAGGAACAGCTGGTGAGGTGGGCTCCGGTCACGGCGCCGAGTCCCGTCGTCACGGTGGCCCGCAGGAGGGCGCGTCGTCGTGGCGCGGCGGTCATGCGTCGAGGCGGCGCTCGGCGAGCCAGGTGACGATCTCCGGGTCGCGGTGGTCGAAGAACAGTGAGCTGCCGGTGTCCAGGGTGGCGATCTGGGCCATCTGCTCGTCGGTGAGTTCGAAGTCGAAGACGTCGATGTTCTCCGCCATCCGCTCGGGCCGCACGGACTTGGGGATGGCGATGACGCAGCGCTGGGTCAGCCAGCGCAGCACGACCTGCGCGACCGATGTGCCGTACTCCTTGCCGATCTCGGCCAGTAGCGGGTTGGTGAACAGGTCGTTCTTGCCCTCGGCGAAGCCGCCCCAGGACTGGATCTGCACCCCGTGCTCGCGCATCAGGTCCTGGTAGTCGGCACGTTGGAAGAAGGGGTGGGTCTCGATCTGGTTGACCGCCGGGGTGATCTCGTTGTTGACGATCAGGTCGATCAGCCGGTCGGGGTAGAAGTTGGCGACACCGATCGCCTTGGCCAGGCCCTCGCGGTTGAGGGCTTCCATGGCGCGCCACTGGCCGTAGACGTCGCCGAAGGGCTGGTGCATCAGGTACAGGTCGAGGTGGTCCAGGCCCAGCTTGTTCAGGGACGTCTCGAACGCGCGCTTGGTGTTCCCTTCTGCCGGGGCGTCCTGGACCCACAGCTTGGTGGTGACGAACAGGTCCTCGCGCGGGATGCTGCTGGACTTGATGGCGCGGCCCACGGCCTCTTCATTGCCGTAGGCGGCGGCGGTGTCGAGGAGGCGGTAGCCGGCGGCCAGCGCGTCGGACACGGCGCGCTCGGTGTCTTCGGCGGGGATCTGGTAGACGCCGAAGCCGAGCAGCGGCATCTCGATGCCGTTGTTCAAGGTCACGTACTGCATGGGAAAGGTCCTTTGCTGTGCGGAGCGGTCAGGGGGTGATGAGGGCCTTGAGGACCTGGCGGTCGGCCATGGCCTGGTAGGCGTCCGGCGTCTGGTCGAGGGGGAAGGTTTCATCGAAGACGCGGCCGGGGGCGATGGTGCCGTCCAGGACGTAGGGCAGCAACTGCTCGATGTAGGCGCGGGCGGGGCTGGCGCCGCCGGTCAGGGTGATGTTGCGCATGAACTCGGCCGGCCCGATCGGGCCCTGCTCGTATTGCGGGACGCCCAGGCGGCTGATGGTGCCGCCGTTCAGGACCGCGCCGAGGGCGGTGTCGAGGGCCTGGCGGGTGCCGACGGCCTCGATGACCTTGTCCACTCCGCCGGTCAGTTCGAGGATGCGGGCGATGCCCTCCTCACCGCGCTCGGCGACGACGTCGGTGGCGCCGAACTCGCGGCCCAGGTCGGTGCGGGCTGTATGGCGGCCGGCGAGCACGATCCGCTCGGCGCCCAGCCGCTTGGCGGCGATCACCGCGCACAGACCGACCGCCCCGTCCCCGACGACCAGTACGGCATCGCCGCGGCCGACGCCGGCGGTGACCGCGCCGTGATGGCCGGTGGTCATCACGTCCGACAGTGCCAGCAGAGACGGCAGCAGCGCGGAGTCGGCGGCCACCGGCAGCTTGACCAGGGTGCCGTCCGCATGTGGGACGCGGACAGCTTCGCCCTGCCCGCCGTCGACGTCGTCGAAGCCGTACCGGCCGCCTTTGCGGCACGAGATGTGCAGGCCCTTGGCGCAGTAGTCGCAGGTGTTGTCGCTGTAGGTGAACGGGGCGACGACCAGGTCACCGGCCTTCAGGCCCCTCACGTCCGCGCCGGTACCCTCGATGATGCCGAGGAACTCGTGCCCCATGGGGCGGCCGGTGTCGGTGGCGGGCATCGACTGGTAGGGCCACAGGTCGCTGCCGCACACGCATGCGGCCAGCGTGCGCACCACGGCGTCGGTCGACTTGGCGATCTTGGGGTCGGGCCGGTCGTCGACGCGGACGTCTCCGGCTCCGTACATCACTGCTGCACGCATAAGAGGTACTACTCCAAACGGGGTCGTGCTGAGCGGTGCGGATGATCAGCGTTCGAGCATCTGTGCCTGGGCTTCGGTGTGGGTGTCACCGGCGGCGGGCGGCAGGCTGCCGAGCTTGTCGAGCTGCTCCGAGGTGAGGGTGATGGCGTCGGCGGCGGTGTTCTCCTCGACCCGGCTGACCCGCTTGGTGCCGGGGATCGGCGCGATGTCGTCGCCCTGGGCGAGCAGCCAGGCCAGGGCCACCTGCGCGGGCGTGGCGCCGACCTGGGCGGCCAGGGCCTGCACCTCGTCCGCGATCGCGAGGTTGCGCTGGAAGTTCTCACCGGAGAAGCGTGGGTTGTCGCGCCGGAAGTCGGAGGCGTCGAACTGGTCGGTGGAACGGACGGTGCCCGTCAGGAAGCCGCGGCCCAGCGGGGAGAACGGCACCAGGCCGATGTTCAGCTCCCGCAGGACGGGCAGGACCCGCTCCTCGATGCCACGCGTCCACAGGGAGTATTCCGACTGCACCGCGGTGACCGGCTGGACGGCGTGCGCGCGGCGGATCGTGTCCGGGCCGGCCTCCGAGAGGCCGAAGGCGCGGACCTTGCCCTCGGCAATCAGCTCACCGACGGCGCCGGCAGTCTCCTCGATCGGAGTGTTCGGGTCGACCCGGTGCTGGTAGTACAGGTCGATGTGGTCGGTGCCCAGCCGCGTCAGGGAGCCCTCGACGGCGGTGCGGATGTTGGCCGGGCTGGAGTCCAGGTTCCAGGCGTCGTCGCCGGCGTGGGAGACCAAGCCGAACTTCGTGGCCAGCACCACCTGCTCCCGGCGTCCCTGCAGCGCCCGCCCGAGCAGCTCCTCGTTGGTGTAGGGGCCGTAGATCTCGGCGGTGTCGATGAGCGTGATACCCAGCTCCAGTGCCCGGTGCACGGTCCTGATCGACTCCGCCTCATCCGTACCGGAGCCGGTGTAGCCGTGGGACATCCCCATCGCGCCCAGACCGATCCGGGAAACCTCCAGGTCACGCAGCTTGATGTAACGCATCTCGCCCTCTTCGCATCGTGGCGTCGCCCGACACCCTCAGCGTCGTCCGGGCCGGCAGATTGTGCCTGCGGTGGCCACCGGCGGGATCCTGGGTGTCGGCGTCTTGCTCATCAGTTTCGGCCGGATTGCGCCGGTGTGGCAGGGCGGGCTCTTCGGGGGTAATGACAGGGCCCCCCTCCCACCTGCACCGCAGGCAGTGACCCGGGTGAGACTGGAGTCATGGCATCCGAGAGCGCGAACAGCGAGGGCGCCGAGCTGGGCCGCTACATGCGCGCCCGCCGCACCCAGACCAGCCCCGAACACGTCGGTCTCACCGTCGGCGCCGGCATCCGGCGCACCCCAGGCCTGCGCCGCGAGGAGCTGGCCACCCTCGCCGGCATCAGCATCGACTACTACGTGCGCCTGGAACGCGGCAAAGAGACCCGCCCCAGCCCCACCGTCCTCGACTCTCTCGCCCGCGCCCTGCACATGGACGACCAGGAACACCAGCACCTGCGCGAGCTCGCCGCCCGGGCCGCCCGCTACGTCCCCAAGTCGCCGCCCGCGCCCAGCCGCACGGTTCGCCCTCACCTCAAACTGCTGCTGGAATCACTGCGCCCGAACCCGGCGTACGTCATCAGCCGCAGCATGGACATGCTGGCCTGGAACCCCGGCGGCCTTGCCCTCTACACGGGCCTGGACGACTGGCCCGCCACACAACGCAACCTCGCTCGCTACCTGTTCCTGCATCCCGCGGCCCGCGACCTCTTCTCTGACTGGGACCGGCAGATCACCGCCTGCGTCGCCCGCCTGCGCGCCATCGCAGGCACCGCCCCCGACGCCCCCGATCTGACCAGCCTCGTCGGAGAACTCCTCCTCAAGAGCCCGGATTTCGCGGGACTGTGGGAGCGCTACGAGGTGACCGGACGTAAGCCCGCGCACAAGACGTTCCAGCACCCGCAGGTCGGCACGGTAACCCTCACCTCGCAGTCCCTGCACGTGGAAGGCACTCCCGGTCAGCGCATCGGCGTCTACACCGCCGAACCCGGCAGCCCTGACCACGACACTCTGCTCCTGCTCGATATGACCGCACCGCGACCGGCGGCACGCCCACGGTGACAGTCAGTCTCCGTCCAGGCGGAGGCGAAGCCGCAGCGTGTCGCCATCGTCATCGAATGGGCGAATCGTCTGTGGCCGGAGAGAAGCATCATGAGTATGGAGACATCCAACGCGTTGTGCGAAGAGGCATTTCATGAGCTCTTCCAGATACCCGTACCGTCCGCCTCATGGAGTGGAATTTTCAGACGGCCGAAGACCTCGCGGCCGTGCCGGTGAAGTGACCTCGGCGGAACTGACCGACGAGGCGATCGCCCGTATCGAGCGGGACGACAAGGCGATCAACGCGATCTGCGTGCCGGACTTCGACCGTGCACGGGCCGCCGCGGTGCCGACCAGGCGCGCGCCCGCGGTGAGGACCGGCCCCTCCTCGGCATTCCGGTGACGGTCAAGGAATCCTTCAACATCGCTGGGCTGCCCACGACCTGGGGCATGCCGCTACACCGGAATTACCTGCCGGCCGAGGACGCGGTGCAGGTGTCCCGACTCAAGGCCGCAGGCGCGGTGGTACTCGGCAAGACCAACGTGCCCGTAGGGCTACAAGATGTGCAGAGCTTCAACGAGATCTACGGCACCACCAACAATCCGTGGGATCACGGTCGCACGCCGGGTGGATCCTCCGGCGGATCAGCGGCGGCCCTGGCGTCCGGATTCGGCGCGCTGTCCATCGGCTCCGACCTCGCCGGTTCGCTGCGCACCCCCGCCCACTTCTGCGGTGTCTACGCACACAAGCCGACCCTCGGGCTCGCGGCGAGCCGCGGCATGGTGCCGCCGAGCGCGCCGGCCTTGCCGACCGACCTTGACCTCGCCGTCGTCGGTCCGATGGCCCGCACTGCCCACGACCTCACGCTCCTGCTCGATGTCATGGCCGGACCGGACCCGCTGACGCTCGGTGTGGCGCACGACGTGACGCTACCGCCCGCGCGCCACGAGCGGCTCTGCGACTTCCGGGTCCTGGTCCTCGAACAGCATCCGCTCATTCCGACCGGGTCCGCTGTGCGGGCGGGCGCGAACCGGACGAGCGTGCCTCGGGCAACACCGTACTGATCTGCGTCTCGCGTTCCTGCGGCCCCCGGCTGGTGCTCCACCTCTGACGGGGAGGGCAGCCGCACGAGGACTCAGTCGTCGGGTCTGGTCGTCTCGCTCGGCAGGAACCTCTGGCGAGCCCAGAGGCTCAGCAGTGCCGTTCCGCCGACGAACAGCGGCACCGGGTCTCGGGCAGGCGGAGCCAGCACGTATCCCAGCGCCGTGGCCGTGCAGACCGTCAGGGGAATGAACGCCGCCGCACCCTCCATCCCCCGTCGCAGCGCGGGCTGAGCGGTGCCCAGGGCGCTCGCCCCACCAGGCACCCAAGGGCCGACAGCGACCACCAGCAGTCCCGCGGCAGCACAGGAGTCGACGAGCTGACAGGACATCACCGCGGAGCCGTGCGGGCCGACCGTCCACAGTCGCAGGGTGTCGCCGATCAACATGAGGGACAGCCCGGCGATCCCGACCCACAAGGTGGCTCTCTGGTCGCTCCGTACAAGACGGCGCAGGGCGAACAGAAAACTGAGGAACACGACTTCCGCGGCCCACAGGACACCGACCATCCCCGTCCCCAGCCGCCAGCCGTCACCGGCCCCCCGCAGCAGTACCCATCCCGTCATGAACACGGCCCCTGCTGTGACGACCCCGTCGAGCACGCGCCGCAGCAACACATGCCGTCTTGTGCCGGCATCGGCCGCGACCACCAGACCGGCCATCGCCAGGCCGACCGTCAGCGTCACTCCGGTGACCACCACCGAACCCAGCAACGATCGCGCGTCCCGTCCCGAAGCCGCGGGCTGAGCCGACAGCACGGTGACCGCCCCCCGGTACACACCTCCGGCCACCGCGGAACCCCCCAACAACAGCAGACGCGTCCGCACCCGTCCGCTCGTTCCCCTCGCGCGGAACATCAGGGAGGCCGCCAACCCCCAGCAACCGGCGGACGGACCGAAACCCACCATCCGCTCCGCCCCGCTCCCGGCCGCCCACGACCCGCCGAACGTCACCACTGTCCCCACCAGACATGCCACGCCGACCGCGCCCCACGTCCGTGCCCAGGACCGATGCCGGCGGCCCGCCCGGATCCTGAGCACGTCCGGCGACTTTCCCAACCCCGACATCAGGTGCGCCTCTCCACCGGTCCCCCGTCCGCAGGGCCTCCCCCGCAGCCCCCAGATCCACTCAGAAACCGTAAAGAATCGCCAGCGGCCCCGAACGGAACCATCGGTTCATTCACTCGTACTGCGTAAGGGAGGAGAAATCACTGACCCTCCGCTTCGCGCAGCCCTCGTCTCGGCAGAGAATCCGGGACGCCTTCCCGTCCGGCCTGCGGTGTACTCCGCTGTGAGCACCCGGCGATGTAGCCGATGGGAGCAGCGGAGTTGCCCATCTCGTCAGGGATGCCGTGCTCCTCGATGCCCACCGGGCGCAGGCTGGTGCCGAGACCGGATTCCAGCGAGCGATAGGTGGACACGTGGGCGACGCCCTTGCTGTCCTGGAGTTCGTGCCAGGGGTTGACGTCGAGGACCGTGCCGCTCGCCTTGGCGTCCGTTTGGAACGAGCTCATCGGCCCTGTTCTCCCGAAGCTGCCGCGAGGTGACAGGTAACTCAGCGTGTAGTTAGGGTCTTGGCTTCTGTGCGAGGTTGAGGAACCTCGTTGCCGGTGAGGACGGCGAAGTCGTCGTGCGCCTGGGCGACGGCTTCGGGGTATGCCTCGCGCTTGGCGTACTCGGCGAGCGCCCGGTAGATGCTGGCGATGGAGGGATTCTGTCCCTTGCGTTTGCCGGTGGGGATGAACAAATCGGGCTGGATCTGCTCGACGGATTCGCCGAGGGCCCGGCGCCGCAGCACAGTGTGAAGCATGTCCTCGGTGATGACGGGTGGCCGCCCACCGTGCTTGTCCTTGCGGGCCGCGGTGTCGAGTCCCTCCAGTGTCGACTCACGGATGTTCTCCCGCTCCGTCTCCGCCATCGCCGCGAAGAACGCGAACAGCAACTTCCCCGGCCCGGTGGGGTCGTAGATGCCCGGCAGGGGTCCGGAGAGCATCTCCAGGACCAGGCCGTGGGCAGTGAGGTGGTCGGCGAGCGCGGTGAGTTCGGCGGCGTCGCGGCCGAGGCGCTTCATCTCGTACACGGTGAAGATGACCCGGCAGTGTGGGGCGTGCGCCTTGACCTCCCGCGCCGTGCGCAGCGCCTCCTCGAACCGGGGGCGGACCCGTACGCGGGTGCTGATCTTCTCGCTGAAGATCTTGTCTCTTGGAATGCCGTGCTTGCTGAGCGCGTCGAGTTGGGAGTCGAGTTCCTGGCCGAGGGTCGAGCAGCGGGCGTAGCCGATGCGGATGTCCGCGCTCGGCAGGTCCGTGTCGATTGGCGCCGGTGGCGGGCTGCCGGGCCGCCAGGGCCGGCCCGGGCCGCGGTCGGCGGGGGTGGACACCCGTAGTGCCTTCTTCAGCCGGGGCACCTTCGTGAAGCGGCGGGTGTGGTAGGCGGAGGCGACGGCGCCGCCGCGTGAGCGGCACGGCGAGCCGGGCTGAGCGTCACACTTCGGACAGCCGTGCTGTTCGACGTCGTCCGAGTCCGACCGGTCGGCCGGGGGGAGTTGCTGAGGGTCCGTCATGGGTCCGGATGTTCGCACAATGCAAGTCTCAGAAGGGGGTCCGCCCTACTTTCGAGTGAGACCGGGTTCTGCGAACGAATCCGGGATCGGCGGGGGTTTGACGGCCCGCTCTTGATCTTGCTCGCGCAAAGGACCGTTTGTGAGAGTAACCGCGTGTGTCAGTCTCCGAAGTCGGCTGCGCAGATGACTGGAGTCAGGTGCACTGAGCACCGCGTCCGATCGTGGGCCGCCGGCCCCTGGCGGCTGCTCAGTCGGGTGGGACGGCTGGGTCGATGATCCGATACCCCACGCCAGGTGTGGTGGCGATGACCGGAGGGTCGCCGAGTTTGCGGCGCAGGCGGCTGATGGTCACCGTGACGGTGTTGGTGAACGGGTCGGCGTGTTCGTCCCAGACCTGTTCGAGGAGGTTCTCCGTGCTGAGGAAGGCGGGGCTCGCGTTCAGGAGGGCTTCGAGTACCGCGAATTCCTTGACGGAGAGGTCGAGTTGGTGGCCGTCGCGGCTGGCGGTGCGGCGCATCGGGTCGAGTTCGATGCCCGCCGTGCTCAGGGTGCGGGACCGGGCGGCGGGGCGGCGGCGGGCCAGTGCGCGGATGCGCAGGACGAGTTCGGGAAAGTGGAAGGGCTTGGCGAGGTAGTCGTCGGCGCCCAGGGTGAGGCCGCTGACGCGGTCGCCGGGTGAGTCGGCGGCGGTCAGCATCAGGACCATCACGCGGCCGTCCCGCTCGATGATCATCTGGCAGAGGGTGTCGCCGTGGATGCCTGGCAGGTCGCGGTCGAGCACGACGACGTCGTACGCGTTGACGTCCAGCTTGGCCGCGGCGTCGAGCCCGTCGTGGGCCACGTCTACGGCCATGCCCTGGTCGCGCAGTCCCTCGGCGATGACTTCGGCGAGGGGGCGGGCGTCCTCGACCACCAGGACTCTCAACGCGCCACGCCCGTCTCTGTGTCGGGGGCTTCCGCCGTCGCCCTGCCGTCCGTACGGGGGAGGGTGATGGTGACGCGCAGGCCGCCGTCGGGGCGGGCGCGCAGGTCCAGGGTGCCGTGGTGGGCCTGGGTGATGGCCGCGACGATGGAGAGGCCGAGGCCGCTGCCCTGGCCGGTGCCGGTCCGGTCGGCGCCAAGGCGGCGGAAGGGTTGCGCGAGGTCCGCCACTCGCCGCTGATCGAGGACCGGTCCGCTGGACTCGACGACGAGGGACACTGCGCCTGCGTCGTCTCTTTCGGCCCGTACCGCGACACTGATCCAGCCCCCGGGGTCGTTGTGCGCGATCGCGTTGTCGACCACGTTGTCGGCCACGCGGCGCAGCAGCGTCTGGCTGCCCCACACCCACGCGGAGTCGTCGCTCCGGTTTTCGCGCACGGTCAGGCCCTTGGCCGCGATGTCCTTTGCCCGTCCGGTCAAGGCGGTCAGCGCGAGTTGGCCGAGGGCGAGGCGCGCCGAGTCGGTGAACTCGCCGTGCTGGGTGCGAGCCAGGACGAGGAAACTCTCCAGCAGCCGGTCCACCTGGTCGAGTTCGGCGCGCATCCGGGCGGCCAGCGTGGCCGTGGTCTCGGGTACCGGGCCCGGCTTGGCGAGGGCCACGTCAAGGGAGGCCCGCATCGTGGTGAGCGGGGTGCGCAGCTCGTGGGAGGCGTTGGCGACGAAGAGGCGCTGGGCGTCGAAGGAGCCCTCCAGGCGGCCGAGGAGGTCGTCGATGGTGTCGGCGAGGTCCTTCACCTCGTCGCCGGGGCCGCCGATGGCCAGGCGTTCGTGCAGGCTGTCGGCGGTGATCCGGCGGGTGGCCGCTGTCATCACGCGCAGCGGGCGCAGCACCCGGCCGGCGACGAACCAGCCGAGGCCGACCGAGATCACCGCCATGACGCCGAGGGCGATGGCGGAGCCGATCAGGATCTGCCGGGACTGGGTGTCGTGCGCCTGGGTCAGCTGCTGCTCCAGCTCGTCGATGCGGCCCTGGGCCTGTGCCGCCGTGGCGGGCTGATCGGTGCCGCCATCGGGGGCGGTCTGGCTGGAGCGCGATCCGCCGGATGCCACCACGGCCGCGATGGCGAGCAGCGCCGTTCCCGACAGCAGGAACAGAGTCACGTACAAGGCGGTGAAGCGGGTGCGGGCAGTGCCACGGCGCAGGCCGAGCCGGGCAGTCAGGCCCGCGAGCCGTCGGGGCGGACCCCATTTCATCCGCATGCTCCCCTCTCGCCACCGCATCAGGACACGTACCGGGCCAGGCTAAGCCGAGGCGCCTAACAGCGAGATGACAGTGGCCGTTCGGCCCCTGTAACTCGCTCCGTCACAGGGTGGGGGCCATGAGCGATGAGAGTACGAAGGCGACGATCGAGGTCATTGGTCTGCGTAAACGCTTCGGGCCGCAGCTGGCTCTGGACGGTATGACGTTCACCGTGCGGCCCGGACGGGTGACCGGCTTCGTCGGCCCGAACGGCGCGGGCAAGTCCACCACCATGCGCGTGATCCTGGGCCTTGACGCGGCTGAGGAGGGAAAGGCCCTGGTCAACGGGGTGCCGTACCGCACCCTGCGTCGCCCGCTTCGGCATCTAGGGGCGCTGCTCGACGCCTCCGCGCTGCAGCCGAGCCGCACCGCCCGTAACCACCTGCTGTGGCTGGCCCACTCACAGGGCTTGTCGGCCCGGCGGGTGGACGAGGTCATAGAACAGGCCGGCCTGGGCACGGCGGCCCGGCGCAAGGCCGGAGGCTTCTCGCTGGGCATGCGCCAGCGCCTGGGGATCGCGGCGGCGCTGCTGGGGGACCCGCCGGTGGTCATGCTGGACGAGCCGTTCAACGGCCTGGACCCTGACGGCATCGTGTGGATGCGCGGCTTCCTGTCGTCGCTGGCCCGGCAGGGCCGCGCCGTCCTGGTCTCCAGTCACCTGATGAGCGAACTCGAAGACACCGCGGACCATCTTGTGGTGATCGGCCGCGGCCGGGTCGTCGCGGACACCAGCGTGTCCGAGCTGCTCGCCGAGGCGGCCGGCGGCCGGGTCACCCTCCGTACCTCCGCGCCTCCGCGCGCCGCCCAGGTCCTGCACGGTGCGGGTGCCACCGTTCTCGCCACCGGCCCCGACACCCTCGGCGTCACGGGCCTGCCCGACGAGGAGATCGTGGTACTGCTCGCCCAGAACGGGGTGCCGTTCTCCCAGGTGTCCGCGCACCGGGCGACGCTCGAAGAGGCGTACATGGAGCTCACCCGGGACGCGGTGGAGTACCGGGGCATCCCGGCGGGGGAGGCTACGCGATGACCGCCACCGTCACCCCTCGCCCCTCGGCCACGAGGCGCGCTGAGCAGAGTGGGTTCCTCAGGACGCTGCACGCCGAGTGGACGAAGTTCCGTACGGTACGCGGCTGGGTCCTCGCCATGGCGGGGGCGCTCCTGGTGACGACCGTGGTCGGCCTGCTCGGCACGGCCGCCCCCGCCCCCGGCGGTCGCGGCGCCGACGCCGCCTCGTACCCGAAGGGCCCCGGCGGCGAGGCCGTCAACGACAGCTTCTACTTCGTCCACAAGACGCTCACCGGTGACGGCACCCTCACCGTTCCCCTGCGGTCGCTGACTGGTGTGGCCGACACCGGGACCGGCAAGACGGCCCAGGGCGCCCAGCCCTGGGCGAAGGCCGGGATCATCGTGAAGGAAAGCCTCACCCAGGGAGCCCCGTACGCGGCGGTCATGGCCACCGGCGGCCACGGTGTGCGCATGCAGTACGACTACACGCACGACACGGCGGGCCCTTCCGGCAAGGTCACCCAGGAGTTCCCGCGGTGGCTGCGCCTGGTCCGCTCCGGCGATATCCTCACCGGTTTCTCCTCCACCGACGGCTCCCACTGGAGCGAGGTCGGCCATGCGAAGCTGCCGAGGCTTGCGCGCACCGTGCAGGCCGGGCTCTTCGCCACGTCACCGCAGGCGAAGCAGGACACCGCGGCGGGCACGGGCTTCAGCCCCGCCGTGGCCACGGGCACCTTCGGCCGCCCCGTCCTCACCGGTGGCTGGTCCCAGAGCGCGTGGAGCGGCACACAGATGGGCGGCGACGCGGGCACCTCCGGCAGCTACACGAACACCACCAAGGGCGGCTTCACCCAGACCGACGGCGGCGGGTTCACCGTGACCGGGGCCGGTGACATCGCACCGGTCGTCGGCGGGCCCGTCATGGGCGTCGGCTTCTCCGTCGAGAACTTCCTCGTCGGCACCTTCGCCGGGCTGATCGTGGTGATCGCCGTGGGCACGGTGTTCATCACCGGCGAGTACCGGCGCGGTCTGCTGCGTACGACCATGGCGGCAACTCCCCTGCGGGGCCGGGTGCTTGGTGCCAAGGCGCTGGTGGCCGGGGGCGTCGCGTTCGCCATCGGCCTGGTGGCCGCCGCGATCACCATTCCCATCGGGGAAAGCAGCGCGCGCGGCAGGGGCTTCCATGTCTTCCCCGTCACGTCGGCGACCGAAGTGCGCGTCGTGGTCGGCACCGGCCTGCTCTGCGCAGCCGCCGCCGTGCTCGCTCTCGGCGTCGGTGCCCTGCTGCGGCGCAGCGGCACAGCGGTCGCCCTGGTCATCGCGTCGATCGTGCTGCCCTTCCTGCTTGCCACCTCCGGCGTACTGCCCCCGGGCGTCTCGGAGTGGCTGCTGCGGGTGACGCCGGCTGCGGGCTTCGCCATCCAGCAGACCCTGCCGCAGTACGCGCAGGTGCTCAGCGTGTACGAGCCGTCGACCGGCTACTACCCGCTGGCGCCATGGGCCGGCCTCGCCGTGCTGTGCGGATACGCTGCGCTCGCCTTCGGTCTGGCCGTGGTGCGGCTGCGCGGGAGGGACGTATGAGTCTCCTGAGAAGTGCACGACTCACGAGCACGGCTGACGGCGCGTGGCGAGGGGGCTTCGGCCGCGCCCTGCGCGCGGAGTGGACGAAGCTGCGCACCGCAGGGGACATGGGCAGGTTGCTCCTGCTCGCCGTCGCGCTGACCGTGGCCGTCGGCTGCGGCACCGCCAAGGCCGTGAAGTGCCCGGATGCAGGGTGCGGCCAGGACGCCGTCAAGCTCGCCCTGACCGGCGTCACCGTCGGGCAGGCGGTCATCGCCGTCTTAGCGGTGCTGGCCGTCAGCGGCGAGTACGGCACCGGGATGATCCGCACCACGCTCACGGCGGTGCCGAACCGGCTCACCGTCCTCACCGCCAAGGCGACGGTCCTCGCCACGGTCGTCCTGATCTCCGGGACGGCTGCCGTCCTCGCCTCGCTCCTTGCCGGCCGCTACATCCTGCCCGGCAACGGATTCATTGAGGCCCACGGCTATGCCCCGCTGTCCCTGGCCGACGGCTCGACCCTGCGCGCGGCCGTGGGTTCGGTCCTCTACCTCGTCCTGATCGCCCTGATCGGTCTCGGCGTGGCGACGGCGGTGCGGGAGGCGGCGACCGCCATCGGGATCGTGCTCGGGCTGCTCTATCTCTTCCCGGTCGTCACCCAGGTGGTCAACGACCCGGAGTGGCAGCGGCACCTCCAGCAGATCTCGCCCATGACCGCCGGACTCGCGGTCCAAGCCACCGTCCATCTGCACGAGCTGCCCATCGGCCCATGGGCTGGCCTGGGCGTGCTCGCCATGTGGGCCGCGGCCGCGCTGCTAGTCGGCAGCCTGCTGCTGCACAGGCGCGACGCGTAGCCGAATCGAGCCGACCACGAGCGCGGCGGCCTCGGGCCCCTCCCCGGCCCGGCGCCACACCCGGTCAACGATCCAGCCGACCGGGAGCGACGCCGGGCGGGCGGGCCTTCAGGTTGCCGACCCGGACCCACCGTCCGCCGCCGAATCGGACGGCTTCCGCCTCGGGCAGGGTGCGGGGGCCGGGCACTATGGACGCCGTGGCGGCGAGGGCGAGGTGCGAGTTCATGTCCAGCTCGAACCGGCCGTAGGGGTTCACGTGGGTCCAGAACAGTGGGGACAGGGCCCGCCGGTCCGCGTCGGTGAGCCGCTTCTGCCACCTCTCCTCGCTCAGGATGTCCTGGAGGAGCAGGGTGTTGACGTGCACCAGAGCGGACTGGAGCAGGTGCAGAGCGAGCATGGACACCTCCTGGGACTCCTTGTCGGAACCGGTCAGGTCGCCGTCCTTGCCGTAGAACAGGTCGTGGTTGGCGGAGTTCCAGTTCTCCACGACCTGGAGCCCGTCGTTGATCTCGCGCCGCAGGTCGGTGTCGGCGAGGTAGTCGCAGATGAACGCCGTACGCACTGCCCGCCCGAGTTCCTCAATCGCGCGATAAGTGGGGTGCTTGGGCCCTCCGCGGGTGAAGCGACGCAGGACCTGCTCAGCCGCGGCCGTGCCCAAGCGCAGGGCGGTGGTGTACTTCACGATCTGGTCGTACTGCTGGCGGATCAGGTCCCAGTCGATCGTCTTGGTCGACAGCACCGGCGCCAGGTGCGGCCACTTCTCGTCCTCCCCGGCCGCCGGCCGGTACAGCCGCGCCGAGCCGACGTTCTTCAGCCTGGGGAGCAGGTTGAAGCCGAGCATGTGAGCGAAGGCGAACCCGACGATGGAGGCGCCGTGCGTGTCGGTGTACTGCCGGTCGATCTCCACATCCGTGCAGTGCCGCAGGACGCCCTCGATCATCGCGGCGACCTCGGAGGCCGAGCAGGATTTGAGCTGGCTGTAGACGCATAGCGACTTCTTCTCGACGTGCCAGTAGATCATCACGCCGGGACCGCGGTACCGCTGGTGCCACTCGGTCATGAAGTTCGAGCTCCAGGAGCCGAACTTCTTGGAGTCGCTCGCGCAGGCGGTGCCCTCGCCCCACCACGCGGCATCGCGGGCGGCGAAGGTGGCGTTGACTAGCCGCACCAGCGCGGCGCGCAGGTTGGTCCGGTTGACGAACAGGTGCCGTACTCGGCGCAGGACGGCCTCGCTCTCGCCGTGTTTGCCGGTGACTGCGACCCGTTTGATGCCCATGTTTGTCCCCAGGGCGAACAGCACCAGCAGCAGGCGGCGCCGAAGCACCGCCTTCGGGACCGCCTCCCTGGTGGCGACCGAGGTGAACTCGCCGGTGAAGCCGGTGGCGAACTCGGCCTCCTTGAGGATGTTGATCAGATCGATGGTGCCCCAGCGTCGTTCGATCTCCGCCTTCAACGCCACCAGGTTCCTCGGCTCCTCCTGCCTGCCCAGCGGCGAGACCTTGATCCACGGCTCACCGTGTCGGCGGACGATGTCCACCCCGCCAGTGGTGCCCAGCTCCAGCGCGGTATCGAAGCGGGTCAGAGCCTCCCGCAGCCGCTCTTGAAGCGCCTCGATGAACGCGTGCGGGTCCTGCGGCTGGCGGATAGCGTCGTAGTGCACATCGCGGTTGTCCTCGAAGTCCGGCGGCAGATCGTCCTCCGGGTTCCGCCACCGGTTCGCCCCCGGCACCCAGATTTCCCGCCGCCGCAGCGCGTCCCGCAAGCTCACCAGCACACACAGCTCGTAGGGGATGCGCTCGACCCGGCCGCGCTCATCCACCACCGCCTTGCGCCACTCCTCGCGCACCACCCCGCCCAGTGGGATCTTCTCCGCCTCGTCGAAGAACGCCCCCTCCTTGGCAATGGGCTGATCCAGGTACCGCTTGAGCAGGTCGATGGCGTCCATCACCGGCCGGTAGGCGGTGTTGTTGCACTTCAGCTCCAACGCGTTCAGCAGCGGCGAAAGCATCCGACGCCAGTGGTTGGAGTACGACGAGCGCAGGACCGTACGGACTCGCGCCCGGTAGCGGGCCTCGTTCGCCGCGGCCTCCGCCGCCAGGGCCTTCAGCGTCGACTCACCGGCCACCGGATAGATCACCTTTCGGACCGTGCCGCCCGGCTCGGCCACGGCCGCCTCCGCCAGCCGCAGCAGGATGCCCTCCTTGCCGCGGACCCGCTCCAGCTCCTTGTTGAACTCGCCCTCGACCTTCTTCTCCGCCCGCGTGTTGATCTTCTGCACGAGTTGGATGAACAGCTCCACCAGCGAATCGGTGATCTCCGTCTCCCGTACGTGGCACAGGGTGGCCAGCAGCGTGTAGCGCACCGGCCCCGCCGCCGCCCGCAGGTCCGAGGGGTACTCCTTAGAGGTCGTCTCATTTGGTCCGGTAGATAGTGTGTCTTCGTGGGGATCGTTGAGCGCCTGGTGCCGGATGAGATGTGGGAGCTGTTCGAGCGGGTCGTG